>NZ_JBWKYD010000034.1:0-46799 GCF_059423585.1 Janthinobacterium sp. GW460-12-1-14-LB5
CATAGCGCTTGAGCAGCGCGCACCATGCCAGCGCCAGCAGCGGCACCAGGCAACAGAAGGCCAGCGCCGCCAAGCCCAGGCCGATGAGCGCTATCGTTGCGGGCTCGTCCACCTGCAGTATCAGCACGGGAATCTGGTCCAGCGCGACGGCAATCCGGTTGCCGGCCGCATCGCCCAGCAGGATGTCGTCGGCGAACAGGATAGTATTGGCCGGTACCGGCCCGCTGGGCATCAACACCTGGAAAGCCAGCGTGGCGAGCCGGAAGCCATCGCCTTGCAGCTGGCCCAGCGTCAGTGCGTCGAGCAGCGACACCTCGTCCAGACGCAGCAGGCCGGGCGTGGCGTGGTCGGCGAACGCCAGCGCCTGGGCGCCGCCGGCCGTCTGGCCCAGCGCCGTGCCCCAGCCCGATGGCGCGCCGGGCAGATAGAACAGCAGGTCGGGGTCGTAGTACAGGTCCAAATGGAAAGCGCCCAGTTCCGTGCTCAGTCCACCGGATTGCAGGCCGGCGATGTGCAGGTCCACCAGCACCGTGCCGCCCGGCGCGATCTGATAGCCGCCGCGCGGCACCAGGGACATTTGCAGGGCCTGCGCCAGTGGCGCCCAGCTCAGGCACGCCAGCCAGAACATGGTTGCAATGCATAGCTTTTTCATGATGAGTCTCCCGTGAATCGCGTAAGCCGGTCGCCTGCGGCCGGCGTGAGAGTGCTTGCCTAGTTGCACAAGGGGTGGCTGCATCTGGCCACCAGCTTGCGCACGTCGAGCGCCGTGATCCGGCCGTCACGGTCGAGGTCGCGCGGGTCGTTCGGGTCCGACGCCAGGGTGTTCAGGCCCAGCAGAAGGATGTTCACGTCGACGCGGTCGACCGCGCCATCGTTGTTGAAGTCGCCAGGCGCGGAGCTGACGCTGGTGTAGGTGATGCTCAGCTCCGAATAATCGACCATGGTGTCGTCCGCCAGCAGCACGTCCACGCGCTTGTCGCTGACCAGCATGGGCAAGAGATTGACCACCTGGTCAGGTTGTCCGGTCACGATAGGGGAGGCAACATTGCGCAGCGGCGTCTTCGCCAGGTTCCAGATCAGGTCGTAGGTAGCGCCCGCTTGCGGCGGAAAGCCCAGCAGGTCATGCAGGGCAATCACTCTGGTGGACAGCCCCTCGTCGGTGATCATGCTCTGGTTAAACAGGAGGACGTCGTTGTCGACGATGCCGCCCGTCATCCTGATGTGCAATTTGACGGTGGCCGAGGTGATGTTGGTGGCGCCTTCCGGCACGCTGACGTCATGCGTCAGTCCCACCGACTGGTTTGTTGAGGGCTGGTCCAGGTCGATGGGGGGCGTCGGCAAGAGTCCGTCTTGCAGGTCGAGCAGGTGTTGCGACTTGGGCGTCGTGTCGGCCTCGTCGCCGGCATGGAAGTCATCCTTGTCGCCGGTCAGGCTGATCTGCGCCGGCGCCCGCGGCACCAGCGCGTCTTTCGGGTGAGAGAAATTGTAACTGTCGAAAAACACCCAGCGATATGTTCCGTTATCGGTCGCGCGGATGTCGATCTGGTTGTTGCCGAGCCGTAATGCCGGGGTCATGTCGACCGCGACGGCCGCTGGCTGTCCGTTGGGCATCATATTGTCAGCCAGGCGGTAGGTGGCGAACGTGACGCCGTTGACGATCAGGGTCATTTCGTCGTCCGCCGCCATCAGCGCGACGATTTGCGGCTTCTGGCCATTTTCCGGCTCCAGGCGGAACTGGTGCCGGAAATACGCTGAGCTTGGCGGGCTGGTGGATTCGGGGGCGCCAGGTCCGGGCCAGTACCACATCAGGTCGGCATGTATCCCGAGATTATTCAGGAAGGGATGCGGCATCGTGACCGGATTGGGATAGGGTCCGTAGGCGGGGATCCAGCCGTCGACGCCATTCGGGCTGGCCAGCCAGCCGCGGTTGGCGCCGCTCAAGAGCTCGGTGCGGGGCCCGGCGGCGTCAGCGCTCTGCGCCGCAATCAGCAAGCTGGCGGCGGCCAGCGCGATTGTTCGTACGAAGATATTCATGATGTCCTCTTTTGAAGTGCTGCGAGTGAGGGGGGAAACGGCCCCGCAGGCAGGTTACGTCTGCAGCACGTGCCAGAGCAAGAACAGGGCCATCACGCGCAAGTTCTTGATTCATATCGAAGATGATTGTGGGAAAGCGGTTGCTACAGTGACGCCTGTCAAATCCTTCGACAGACCAGCTAAGTACTGATCCGCTGCGGGTATGTTTGAGGACATCAGCTATTGAATGGTTTGAAATGCACTGAAAAATCAAGCGGATGACAGTCGCGGGCGGTTGGCAATGCCAAGCGCGCCGCCAGCCGCTAATGCGACAGCACCGAATCGCGCGACCTGTGCCCGAGGTAAGGCAGCAAGCTGATGAATCCAAGCACTGCCAGCGCGACGCCGACCCACAGCGGGGAGCGCAGGCCGTAGCCGGCGGCAATGCCGAGGCCGCCGAGCCATGAGCCGGCGCCCAGGCCGATGTTGATGACGGAGGTATGGACGGTGTTGACCAGCGGCCCGGGATGGGCGGTCTTCATCACGCGGGCGATGATGGCGGGATTCATCGACATGCCCACCAGGCCGGTGACGACCAGCAAGACGACGCTGATGGTCTTGTCGTGCGCAAAGATGGCGAATAGCGCCAGGCTGATGCTCAGGATAACCATGCCCCAGGCCATGATGGGGGTGGTGTAGCGGTCCGCATAACGGCCGACGACGCCATTGCCCACCACGTTGGCGACGCCGTAGACGCCCAGCAGCCAGGGTATCGAGGACGCTGGAAAGCCCGTCACCTCGGTCAGGATGGCTGCGAAATAGCTGAACGCCGCGAAAATCGCACCGATGATGAGGCCGCTGCTGGCATACGCTGCCCACAGGTGGCGGTTGCGGAACTCCCCCAGTTCCTTGCCGAGGCTGACGACTTCGGACGGCTTGGCGCGCGGCACCAGCACGGTGATGAGCAGCAGGCACAAGAGCGCCAGCAGCACCACCAGCCAGAAGCTGGCGCGCCATCCCAGGTGCTGGTCGATGAGCGTGGCGACCGGCACGCCCACCACGGAAGCGAGCATGAGGCCGCCGATCACGACGGCGGCGGCGCGTCCGCGCGCGTCGGGAGCGACGATGTCTGCGCAGATCGCCAGGGACAGGCCAAAGCAGGTGGCGGCCGCCACGCCCGTGACCACCCGCGCGATGGCCAGGATGTCATAGCTGGTGGCTGACGCGGCGACGGATTGGGCAACGATGTAAAAGCCCAGCAGCCACAGCAGTCCCTGCTTGTTCGGCACGCGCAGCTTGAGCAGGGCGATGGTGCTCAGCGGCCCGCCGATGACCATGCCCATGGCGTAGAGCGAGATCAGGTAGCCGATCCGCGTGACCGGCTCGTCCATGGCCAGGGCCAGCGACGGCATCATGCCCGCCACCATGAATTCGGAGGTGGTTAACGAAAAGATCGTCAACCCCAGAATGTAAACAACCAGCGGCATAGCAATATCCTTCAAGAGTAATGACTAAGACACGGGCCAGGTCTGGCGCGCGTCTTGGCCTGGTCAGGTGTTGCAAGACGTAAAGACACTGTCCGGAATGTCGCCGACAAACAGGTTGGGGAAGTCGCGTACCGACAGGTGCTGCGCGTCGTTGCCCGTGACCATGCGCAGCAGGCGGTTGCCGCCGGCCTCCAGGTAAAAGACCGAGGGCGGCTTGCCCGCCCGCTCGACTACCCAGGCGTCCGCCTCCCGGCCCAGCACGCTGTGGCGGCCGTCGTGACGGGCACTGCCGTCCTGCAGCACCGCTTGCGGCAGGAACAGGGCATGGAACGGCGTCACCTCGTCGGCCAGTGCCGTGCCCTGCAGCTGTTCGCCAGTGGCCTGCGCCTGCCTCGCGTAGGCCACTTTCTGCTTGCGGCTTTGTTCGCGCCTGGCATCGCCGATTTCCGACATCCACAGCAGGTGTCCATGTTCCTTTTCCGGCCAGGGATTGAACAGGCCATCGATGCGGCAGATGTTGCGGGCATAATCGAACCAGCAATAGCCGGACGTGACCTGGTCGTCCTCCTGCATCGGTGTCCAGTAGGAAATATAGGCGCTGCTCCATTGCAGCGGCAGCAGCGGCGGGGCGAGGGGTGTCGGCATGGTATCTCCCTTAGCGGCCCAGCGCGTAGCCGAGGCTGGCCATCAGCGCTTCCTGCAGCGACGGCAAGTCCTTGCGGCGCGCGTCGAAGCTGGCGGTCAGCTCTTCATTGCTCAGTCCGATACGCTCGCCCACGCTTTCAAACCACAGGCGGCTGCTATTGGCGTGGTCCTTGAACAATTGCACCAGGGGCACGGCGCGGGCATTGAAGCTGTCCAGGGCAGCCGCCGCGCCGGCTTCGGTATCGAGGGTTTTGACCAGCAGCAAGGCCGCCACCACCGCCATGGTGGTCCCATGGCCGATGGAAAAATGCCCCGATTGCAGCGCATCGCCGAGCAGCACGAACTTGCCGTCGCAGGCCCGGTCGTGGCTGAGGGTCATGAAGTTGCGCCAGCCCTGGCCCGGTTGGCTCTGCAACCCGTGCTCGCCGAGTTCGGCCTTGAATGTGTTGGCGATAGTCGCGGCGGCATCGCGTTCGGACAGCGCTTCCAGCCCCGCCTTGGCGTACGTCTCTTCGCTGCATTCGACGATAAAGGTGCTCATCGTGTCCGAGTATTTGTAGGCGTGGCCGATGAAAATGCCGTGTTCATTGCTGCGGAACACCAGATTCATCTGGTCGAACAGCTGGGTGGTGCCGTACCAGATGTATTTGTTGCGGCCGAAATCGATGTGCGGCGCCAGCGCGGGCGGCAAGTCCAGCGATTTGTAGTTGACGCCGTTCGACACCACCACCAGGTCGTACTCCGCAGCCAGTTGCGCCGAGTCCGCCGGCGGCGTTTCATAGCGGATGTCGATGCCGGCCGCCACGCACTTGGCGCGCAAGGCCTGCACCAGGGCCTGGCGTCCCACGCCGCACAGGGTCACGCCGGTGCTCATCAGCTTGGGCTGGTCGTGATGCACGAGCTTGAATTCTTCCAGGAACTGCGGATTGAGCCGTTCCGGCTGCTCCAGGTAAGAGAGCGGATTGGCCGGATGGCGCGGCGGCCGTCCCGGCAGCACCACGCCCCAGCCCAGCACTTCTTCCGGGGTGTTTTTTTCCGTAATGCGGATATCCCAGCCGGGCTGGGCCTGTTTCATCTGACTGGCGAAGAGCAGGCCTGCGGGTCCTGCGCCGATGACGAGAATGTTCATTAATTTACCCTTCCAAGTTTGTACCACACGTTTTGTTTCTTCTGGATTTGCTGCAATTCATCGTAGGGAACCGATGTGAAGTACAGTTTCTCCGCCATGTCGGGCGGATAAACACGGGGGAATTTCTTGTGCATGTAGCGCGTGTAGCGCGTCTGCAGGAAGAAAATCAGATTCGGATTGCTCAGCGCTTCATAGTTGGGGGACGCCATGTCCTGCATGGCGTCCGCCTGCACCTTGCGCTGCTGCGTGAACTCGGACAGGGCGGGGCCCAGGGCATTGCCGTGCTTTTCCAGCAGGGAAACGAAGACGTGGACGTCTTCCAGCGCCATGTTCATGCCTTGTCCGAGGAAGGGGGCGGTGGCATGCGCCGCATCGCCGATCAGCAGGATATTGGCCTTGTAATGGAAGGTGCTGGAGCGGACATTGATGAGGTCGTTGCTGGGCAGCGCCATGAACTGCTCCAGCATCTCCTGGCGGCGCTCCGGCGGCAGGGTGCCGAAGTAGCGGCTGAAGAAGTCGGCCATGGCTTCGCGGTTCAGTGTGCCCAGGCTGGGCGTGCCGGTGTAGGGCAGGCACAGGGCGAAGCTGATGCTGCCGTCCGGAATGGTAGCCGCGCGGCCGGCAAACAGTCCCTTGGAATCCATGCCGAAGAAGTACAGCAAATCCTTCCTGAAACCGAGATCTGCCGCGTGGGGCAACACCAGCGTCTTGTAGCCGTGGCGGAAATAACTCTGCCTGAACTCGAAACGGCGCACGCCACTTTGCATGGCGCGCCGCACGGCCGAGTGGGCGCCGTCGGCGCCAATGACCAGGTCGCCATACAACTGCTGCACGGCGCCGTCCGGGCCCTGGATCAGCACGATCTTTCTTTCCAGGTCGACATCCAGGCATTTATGCTCAAAGTAATACTTCACCTCGTGCTTGACGGCATGCCGGTTCAGCAGGCGCTGGAAGGCCGTGCGGTCCAGTGACAGGGGAAACAGGCCTTCGAGCGGGGTCAGTTCGCGTATCCGGTGCCGGCCGCCCACGCTGAATGCCATGCCGACGATGGGTTCGCCGCACTGGTCGAGTTCCTGTTTGCTGATGCCGGCACCGAGGACGGCCTTGATGCCGCGCACCGTCATGCTCACGCCAATGGCGCGCGAGTTGACCGGATCGGTGTTTGCGGCATTTTTCAGCAACGGATCGCCGCGCTTTTCGATGACGTGGACATCGTGTCCCCGTTGCGCCAGATAAATGGCGCTGAGGCTACCTGCAAGGCCTCCGCCGACGATAATGATTTTATGCATTTCAGGCCTCTCTTGACATCTTTCCCCGAGATAAATCGGTAAGTTGCTGATTAAAAAACTCCAACATTTCGATCGGTGCCATGCCGATGACGTCGCTCTCAAGGCCGCGTGCGTACTGCGCCAGCGCCAGGCATTTCTGCGCCAGCATGTCGCAGCCCTGGCTGTAGTCGCTGCTGACCCGGCTGCTGACGGACTCGGGCACGGGCGGTCCCGCATGGCGGCCGGGCACGCCCGATGGCATGTTCATCAGGGCGGCCGACAGGGGGCGCAGCAGGCCGGTCATGATGTCGATGGACGCATTCATCAGGCGCGAGCGGCGCAGGCTGCCCAGCGGCTGCTGCGCGAAATGGTGCGCCATCAGCAGGAAGGTCAGTTCGTAGCAGCCCTGATACAGCCGCATCAGCGCGCGCGCCTGCTGGTCGGTCACCACCGTGCAGTCCGCGCGCGCTTCGAGCACGGGATTCTTCAGCGCCGGCACGGCCGGCTCGAACGGCTTGCCGCAGGCGGAAAACCTGCCAGCGACGGCACGCAGGCGCTGGAAGTGCGAAGAGGCGAAATGCGGCGAATCGACGGCCACGCCTTCGCCCTGTTCCGTGACGAAGTCGATGGCGAACAGCGCGCTGTCGCGGTCGGATACTTCCAGCTGGTAGCCGGGATAGGCGCGGTTGGTCAGTTCTTTGAGGAACAGGTGGTGCTCGCCGCCGCGCTTGCCGCCGCTGCTCTCGAACAGGCCGGGCAGCTCGGCCAGGGCCTGGCGGATCGCGGTATAGAAGGTGGCAATCGATTTGCCCGGCGTGGGAATATAGTCGGGCCATTCGAAACGCACGAAGCGGGCCAGCACGTGTTCGGAAAATGGCTCAAATGCAAATTCCGTGTCCAGACCGAAACGCTGGCGCGCCTGCTGGCCCAGCAGCGGGGTGCCGCCATAATACGGTTCGCCCAGCGCCATCAGCACATTGTTGACTAGTAAGTAGTGAATCATTTCTTCATGGGCGATTTCCAGCAACATGCCGCGCGTACCGCTGTTGCGGCGCCGGTCTTCACCGCCGCAGGCCAGTTCCAACTCGGCCGGCAGCCAGCGGCCGGCCCGCACCAGCGCCGCCCCCTGCGCGTAATTGGGAATCGAATACGCGGCATACAGGTATTGCAGCATCAGCGACAATTCCAGGTCGATGGCCTTCTTCAGTTCCTCGATCAGCTCCGCCTTGCCGCCGATGACGGGCGTCGGCGCCGGTTGCGGCAGCGCGGCCCTGGCCTTTGCCTCGACCTGCGTCAGGTATTTCAGGAACAGGCGCGACTTTGGCAGCGACAGTTCGCGGGTGCTGGGCATGTAGTAGCTCTTGTCGCGGTTCTGCGGATCGCACATCTGCCACATCAGGCGCGAATACGTTTCGCACTTGCACTGGTCCGCCAGGCTGAAGACCTTGTCCGACATGAAGGGATACACGAGTTCGTAGTAGCTCATCACATGCCGGTAGAGGAAGGCGTAGTCGACCTGTTCGTCCGGTACGTCATCGAGATCCCAGTCGTCGGGCAGCACGCGCACGCCGAGGTATTGTTTGTCGTTGCCAGTGCCCAGCACGATCCTGGTCGCGCCCGGCTGGCGCCCCGTCAGGGTCAGCGCCGTGTAGCCGTGCCCGAGCGGCGAGGGCTGCCGCTGCACATCCAGCAGCGCGCCGTCCTCAGCCTGCGCCGGCAGGTCTGCGGGTGCCGCCAGCTCGCCGCGGAAGCGGCTTTGTACGGTGATGCTCAGCGGAAAATGCTCGTGCTTGTTTCTGTTCGGCGCTTCCAGGTACAGCTGGTTGCTGTCCGATTGCAGCACCCAGTCGGCTTCTTCCCACTGCGCCTGCGCGCTGCCCAGGCTGAGCGAACCCGAGGCGGGGGGCTGTTGCAGCGGTACGTCGAAGACGCCGTGGTGGCGCCAGTGATCGCGGTACAGCTGCTCGGGAATGCGGGCCAGCAAGGTGCCGTCACCGTCCTGCAGCAGCAGGTCGCCCAGCGCCTGCTTGCCGCCCAGGGCATGCGTGGGATGCTGTTCGGAAACAGCATCCGTGCCGCGCGTGGTGAACGGAATGGCGGTCGGCATGTTGAACGCGACGCGGTCCGCATGTACTTTTACCAGCACCGGCCCGAGGCTGCCCTGGCGCGGCTGCAGCAGGCGGCCGGCCGGATAGGTGGCCAGCTCGTCGCGCCGCCACAGGCCGATGCTGCCGGCCAGGTCGTAGAACACGGGCGAGTCGGGCTTCTGCGGCGTCGACATGTTGAACAGGCAATACTGCACCGTCAGGCCCAGCACCTCGTCGTCGGCCAGTGCTTGCTGCAAGGCATGCATGCTGGCCGGCAGCGCGAGGTCCGCGTTGAACAGGAAATGCGGGTCTTGCTTGGACACGGAAAACTGAAACAGCCTGGAGCGGCCGAATTCCTCGTCCAGGAAATGCCCGCTGCGCTCGGTGATATGGCCGCTGCCGAGCCAGCGCACCGAATGCGCCTGCGCGATGTCGGCGGTAAACAGTGTGGGCGTGTTGGGCGTGGCCAGCTTGTCGCTCAAGGTGAACTGGCCGGCGTAGATCAGCGTCGAGTCCGGCTGGGCAGGGTTGTTGTCGACCCACCTGGCGCGGTTGAACGTGGTGCGCAGGTACGCGTTGTAGTGGCCCCACAGGGCCAGCTTGGCGCCCACCAGCGCATCCTGCGTATCGACCTCGCCGTTGCGCAGCTGGACGCCCGTGATCCGCGCGTTTTCCCACGAGAAATGATTGTTGCCGCAAAAATTGTAGCCTGCCGCCTGGCTGAAGATGCCGTCCGGATCCGGCTTGCCCTTTGCGTTGAAGCGGGGGGCAAGCTGTTTCAGGTGCGCATGGAATTCGGCCGGCGGCCGGCTCAGGTCGACAATTTCGCCCGCCATCGATACCGTATTCGTGGCGATATCGATGTTGCCGTGCGTATTGCGATTCCCGGTCGGCACATTGGTGCGGGCAAAACCCCGAAAATGCAGGCGGGGGAAGTCAAGTAGGCTCATGCGCGCTCGGTCGAGGAAGTGATGAAGGTATCGTTGGCGGCGGCCTCCTCCCGTTGCTCCAGCCGTTGCAGCAACAGGCCGCAGGCTTGCTTGGCGCTGATCAGGCTGCCTTCCATCCAGCCGCAATGCGCGGTATAGGCATCCGAGCAGGAAATGATGCCGTCGCGGTGCAGCAGGACGGCCGGGTGCTCGGCTTCCGGCTCCACGCAAAACTCGACGCCATGCGGCCAGAACTTGTGGAAGTGCGCCTTGATCTGCGGCAGCGGCTGGCCATCGAGCGGCAGAACTTCTTCCAGGTGGCTGCGGACACGTTCCAGGTACACGTCTTCACCAAGTTCCAGGCTGTCCCGCCAGTAGGTGGCGCTTTTGCTGTCGGTATAGAACAGCACATACTTGTCGCCCTTGAAGTAGACCTTGCGCAGGGGATTGGCCGCCATCAGCACCTTGTCGGTCAGCCCCAGCGCATCCCACCAGGCCGTGTCGAAGGTGAAAAAACCCTTGAACAGGGGCAGCGAATCGTACTGGAACGGACTCCAGGCGTGCGGGAAGTCCAGGTTCAGGCGCGGCATGGCGGACGGCGGGATGGCCATCACCAGATGGCGTGTGCGGTGCATCTGCGTGTCGCCGTGGTGGCTGAAGGCGAGCACATGGTCGGCGCCGGATTTTTCTACGGACAGCAAACGGTGTTCGAGCCGGAATTCCACCCCGGCGGCCTGGGCCTGGTGCTGCAACTGGCACAGCAGCGCGTGGTAGCCGTCGGTGGCATAGCGCCACTGGTTGCCGGCGTTTTCCGTAACGTGCTGCGTTTCCGGGTGCTTCCTGATGATGTCGTAGGCCATGGCCGCCGACACCATCGGCAGCAGCAAGGCGTCATAGCCGGTCGCCTTGATGATGTGGGTGGCCTTGGCGGCGCCCAGGTAGTGGCTGACGAACTCGAGGAAGGAGTCGTTCGGATGCTCTTTCAGCATCGGGCTCAGGCCATCGAGCGTTGCCTTCAGTTCTTCCAGCACGCTATCGTGGGAGATGACCTCGGTGAACGGGTAGACCGCATGCGGCAAGCCGCTGCCCTGCATGAGTTGCTGGAAATGCGGATGCAGCTGCGGCGAGTAGCGGGCGGCGCCGAGTTCGGCGATTTCCTCGCCATTGATTTTCCGCGACTGGATGCGGCCGCCCACCGTGGCGTTCAGGTCGAATACCCGGATGCGCAGCTTCTTTTTGGCGGCGGCGTCGATCAGGCGGTTGGCGCAAGTTAAGCCGCCTATGCCGGTGCCGACGATGCAAATGTCAGAATACGTGCTCATACGAAGTTCCTTTTTAACGTTCATTAATCAAAAAGCTGCAAAATCGCTAGCAAAAGTTTCCCCGGCACGTGCAGGCGAGGGAGGAGGAACGCTGGGTGTTACCGCACTTGGCGAGCGTTTTCGGCTGGGGAATGAAGAGCCTGGCGAGAACTGGCGTTGTGTCTGGAATGGTCGATTCTTGGCAGCAGAGTTTCTGTTTCAAATCAAAGATGGCACCGACAGTAGCCCAGGCCGCGGGCGGTCAATTTGATAAATATCAATGTAGTTGTCGTCCGCCAGTCGGGCGTTGATAAAGCGGCAATGTGGCTAAGTCGCATGTGGATCAATAGCCGATGTTCTTGACACGACGCAAGCGCGGTTCCGAATCGTAACTATATAGGCAACATTTCTGTGATTTAATACAGCCTTGGACTTTTTCGCCACCAGCTGTGATCGACACGCTTCCCAGGAGCATCTCCCCCTATGTCAGCCCTGCTCAACAGCTTCACTCAAGCTACCCGCTTGCTGACGTTCAGCACGCCGATCGGCCGCGACAAGCTTCTTGCCGAATGCTTTCGCGGCGAGGAAGGACTGAGCGAGTGCTATGCATTCAAGGTCACGGCGCTCTCGACCGACGCGGGAATGACTCTCAAATCCTTGCATGGACAGCCGGTTCTGCTTGAACTGCTCACGGCCACGAGTCGCGATGACAAACGCCCGTTCCATGGCCATATCACTTCGGCTGAACGGGCCGGTGCCGACGGCGGTTTCGCGCGCTACGTTTTCACAATTGGCCCCTGGTACGCGTTCCTGGCTCATGGCCGCGACAGCCGAGTATTCCAGGACAAGACCGCATTCGACATTCTCGACGCGATCTTCGGTGCTTGGAAGAACGCGGGGCCCTTGGTGCCGGCGTGGCGCTACGACATACTTGACAGAGACGTGTATCCGATCAGATCGCTGACTTGCCAGTATCAGGAAAGTAATATGGCGTTCGTCGAACGCCTGATGCGGGAAGAGGGCTTGTTTTACTATTTCGAGCACACCGGCAATGCTGAAAGCGCCACCCTTGGCTCCCACACAATGGTCATCGCCGACCATAATGGCAGTTTCAAACCGAACGCTCAGGCCACGATCAATTTCACGCAGCCTGGCGCGGTAATGAAAGAGGACAGCATCGACCGCTGGCGCACCAGCGTGTGTTTGCAAACGAACGCCATCGAGTTGTCGAGTTGGGACTACCGCACGACCGGATCGCGACCGGTGAGTTCGGTCAGTGCCAATGGTGACGGCGGGAATCCGCTGGTCAGCCGCGACACGCCCGGCGCATATGCCTACGCGTCGAAAGAGCAGGGCCAGCGCATCGCCAACAACCAGATGCAGGCGCTGGACGCGCTGCGTGAATCGAACGTAGCGACATCATGATCCCCGGACCCGGGGGCGATGACGTTCAATGCCAGCATGAAGCCAAATTCGACCTGGTCCTGGCACTGGTGGGCTGGATACCGGGCGCGGGCGGCGGCGTCAAGAAAATTGAGCACCTGCATGAGCACGGTGCGCTCCCAGTTGCCGGCCATGGTGATGCTTGTCACGCTCAAGCTGACTCACTGGAAGACCAAGCAACGCAACAATGCGGCGCAAGCCGCCGGTCCGCAAGGCAAGGTCAATCCAGCGGAAAAAAAGCCGGAAAAGAAGGATCCCAAAGTCGCTGAAACCGGCCACAACGCCCCTACGCTTACCGCATCGAACAATACGGTCAATGCCTCGATCGGTACCAGCGTCGCCGAAGGTGTCAGCAAGAGCCAGACCGGCATTGTAGGTGAGCATATTACCGATTATTTTCTGTATGAAAAATACGGTTGGGGCAAGGACTGGAGCCGGCACGACATGGGCATGCAAGGCGAGTGGAAGGAAAAGCCCAGCAAGACCTTTCCTGGCAAACTCAACGAAGCGACCCGGCTCAATCCATTGTTCGCCCTGAAAGCGCATGGCACAGGCATTGATGGCGTGTGGAAAGTGCAAATCGGGGACCCGCACAATGGCGGCAAGCCGTATGCGATTGTGGAGTCGAAGGCGTCGAAGGTGGGAAAGGCACCGAAGAATGCCGCCAGTAAGCCGGGCGTAAAGGGCAAGCTGTTGGACAATGCCCGGCGGATCAAGGACGCGGCGCTGCCAAAGTCAGAGGAACTGTTGGAGCCGGATACGAGCGAGGGCAGTGATTCCGCTGGGGCGGGGAAACCAGGCGGCAAACCGGGCGGAAAGCCAGGTTGGAAAGAAGGCAAGGGGAATGGGAAGCCTTCGGGTGGCGGTAAGCAAGCGCAGCCGAAGCAGGATGCGCCGGTTGGTGTAGCGTCAATTACATCGAAGAGTGATGCGGAGCAACCTCTTGTGCAGATGAGTCAGGAGTGGATTTCAAAGAATATCCGCATTGCAGTTAAGGATGAGGCAATTGCTTTAGACATAATTAGTAAGCGAACGAAAGTCTACTCTCGCCATTTATTCTATACGCCATTTTATCTACCTTCAGCCGCAGCGCATGAGAAGGCACTGCTGGAGGATGAACGAGAGAAACACGAGAAACATGCCGATCAACGCATCGTCACGACGAACAAGAAGTGAGAGCGGCTGTTAATCATAAGCATACTAAACTTGGTTTGGCACTTGAGCCATAGAACAATTCCGCATCTAGCACCGATCATAATCAGGTAAATATTATGCAATTTCATGAAAAACGTAGGCAGCAATTCTTAAATGAAACGGCTTTTGAAAAAACGACGACTTTTTTTATCACTACTGCGCACGCGGAATTGTCACGCGAACTAGGCGATCCAAGTAATGATGCACTGGGCCGCAGTCTTGTGTCAGCAGCAATCGCCGACTATACGTTTACAAATTATTTATTGAGCTACACCGCAGGCGAATCATTGCATGTGTTGCGTGAGAATTTTACCGAAACTATAAAGGTTCATGAGCAATCAACTAAATATGTTAGGGAATATCAACATGACTCAGCGTTTCCGCCGTTGCGCTTTGCCGAAATAGACGATTACGAGCGCGCAATGCAACTCATTGGCCTTTGCTATCTTCTACATCGCCGTGACTTATTGCCACGACTGGCGGCGATGCTTGACGGCGCATTTGCCGGCAAAGACACGCTCTATGAGGATTTGTTTGCCTATGAACTCAAGGATCGTTACGAAGTCGACGAGTGGTACCACGACGCGCCGTATCGCGACATCATCAATAGCTTTTATCGTGACACGCCAGAGGAAAGCATTCAGGACATCGAGGCCTATCTGAAGGTTTGGTATAAGTCCATGAAAAAGGCGCCTTGG
Organism: Janthinobacterium sp. GW460-12-1-14-LB5; assembly: GCF_059423585.1. Classification (NCBI taxonomy): domain Bacteria; kingdom Pseudomonadati; phylum Pseudomonadota; class Betaproteobacteria; order Burkholderiales; family Oxalobacteraceae; genus Janthinobacterium; species Janthinobacterium sp. GW460-12-1-14-LB5. The sequence continues at coordinate 14,195 of NZ_JBWKYD010000034.1, forward strand.
CACGACAGTCATTTGAGCATGAGCGCAGAAGGTTGCGGTCCTTATTTTGGCTATTGGGCCATCGAAGCTGCAGCAGCAGTATATCTTTTGGAACTGGACGACCGCAGTTTCCGTGACCACATTGTGTATCCCAAAGACCTGGTGGACTACGCCAGAAAGCTCGATAAACAAGCTGGACCTATGTCCACAGCGCCAGAAAAACTGCGTGTTGAAGGCGGCAGCCCATGTCCCCAGGCTGGGTACTGGTTCACCCCTGCTATACCCGGCAGTCTTCGTCATTTCGAACAAGGCGAGATCATGCCGGTATCCGCCGATACACAGTATGGCGCGACCATCTGGCAATGGGATACTGAGCAATGAATGGACGATCCCCTTGTTGTAAGGAAAAAACCCATCAATAGCCAATAAGGTGATAGCCAAACAGTTATTTTGTATACAGTCATCCGCAGATTCGAAGTATGGCGCCACCATGTGGTAATGGAGTGCAGAATACAATTCCCGCTTATGAAATTCCATGAAAAACGTCGCCAACAATTCCTGAATGAACTGGCCTACAACAATGAAATTAAATATTTCAATGAAAAAGGACTTCCTCGGATTTTGCAAGCTTTATCCGAACCAAGCAACGACGCAAACGACCGAAGCCGTATTTCATCTGTGCTCGCCGATGACACATTTTCAAACTTTTTGTTGAGCTACACGGCTGGCGAGTCGCTGGATATTTTGCGTAATGATCTTGCGAAAGTCGTTGATGCGTTTGAGAGAAATGCCAAATACGAACAGGAATATGCAAACGACCCACTTTTCCCACCCTTACGCTTTGCCGAAATAGACGATTACGAGCGCGCAATGCAACTCATTGGCCTTTGCTATCTTCTACATCGCCGTGACTTATTGCCACGACTGGCAGCGATGCTTGACGGCGCATTTGCCGGCAATGATACGCTCTATGAGGATTTGTTTGGCTATGAACTCAAGGATCGTTACGAAGTCGACGAGTGGTACCACGACGCGCCCTATCGCGACATCATCAATAGTTTTTATCGTGACACGCCAGAGGAAAGCATTCAGGACATCGAGGCCTATCTGAAGGTTTGGTATAAGTCCATGAAAAAGGCGCCTTGGCACGACAGTCATTTGAGCATGAGCGCAGAAGGTTGCGGTCCTTATTTTGGCTATTGGGCCATCGAAGCTGCAGCAGCAGTATATCTTTTGGAACTGGACGACCGCAGTTTCCGTGACCACATTGTGTATCCCAAAGACCTGGTGGACTACGCCAGAAAGCTCGATAAACAAGCTGCACCTTTGTCCACAGCGCCAGAAAAACTGCGTGTTGAAGGCGGCAGCCCATGTCCCCAGGCTGGGTACTGGTTCACCCCTGCCATACCGGATAGCCTTCGTCATTTTGAACAAGGCGAGATCATGCCGGTGTACGCCGATTCGCAGTATGGCGCGACCATCTGGCAATGGAGTAGTGAGCAATTATCTCCCCCAAGCCAGCAGTAAAACGTATCTTTCTTTACTTTGGTCAAGCGATTTGTGCACATGCCTAATAAAAAATTTTTCAGGTGAGTCTTATGCAGTTTCAGAAAAACGCAGACAGCAATTTTTGAACGAACCGTATTGTCGACTGGAGTCGCATGTGGTGGCTATAAAGTTTTATTGTGAAGCGATCGGTGTATTGCGAACGGTTGTCAATCAGCAGCTTGAGCCAGTTTGAGCCACCTGGCAGCCGTGGCATGGGTGATTTTGAAATCATGGCGGCCTGCCGGTCGGCCAGTCCGGGATTCTTGATTTCCTGCCGGATTATCGGGGTGGTTCGGGCTTGGGGGCTTGATCGTGCTGAACGTTTGCCTGGCGCTGACGAATGTGCGCGGCATCGTCAAGAACCGGTGCCCGTGACGTCGCTCGCATATGGATATTGTCAATATTGAATGCTTCTGCATGGCCGCATACATGCCGCGCCACTGTCTTTCGGCCATTTCAATGCGGAAAATGGCCATCCGGGTCCTCCAGCTCCAGATATTTGCTGTCTTATATAAGATTCGTCGCCATCGGATACACAAACAGCGGCTGGACAGTCTAAAATACGTGGTGGGCAAGCACGGCGTCACCGCCGGCACACTAGCCGTCCAAAGCAAGGCTAACCGTCCTGTGTTTGGAATGAAGAAAGTTAACCACCAGGCATCACCGCATACAAGGGAATGAACATGGCAACACAAAAATCCAAAATCATCTACACGCTGACTGACGAGGCGCCGCTGCTCGCGACGTATTCCCTGCTGCCGATTATCAAAAAATTCACCGCGCCGGCCGGCGTGGACGTCGTCTCCAGCGATATTTCGGTGGCGGCACGTGTACTGGCTGAATTTCCCGAATTCCTGACGGACGCGCAAAAAGTCCCGAACACCCTGGCTGAACTGGGCAAATTGACCCAGAATCCAGACACCAACATCATCAAACTGCCGAACATCAGCGCCTCGCAAGGCCAGTTGATCGCTTGCGTGCGCGAATTGCAAGGCCGCGGCTACAAGCTGCCCGACTATCCGGAAGACGCGAAGACGGACGAAGAAAAAGCCCTGAAAGCCCGCTACGGCAAGTGCATCGGCAGCTCGGTCAATCCGGTTCTGCGTGAAGGCAATTCCGACCGCCGCGCACCAAAGGCCGTCAAAGAGTATGCGCGCAAGCACCCGCATTCGATGGGCGAGTGGAGCCAATCGTCGCAAACGCACGTCTCGCACATGCATCATGGCGACTTCTACCACGGCGAAAAGTCGCTGACGCTGGAAAAGGCGCGCGATGTCAAGATGGAACTGGTCACGGCCTCGGGCAAGACCATCGTGCTGAAACCGAAGGTTTCCCTGCAAGCGGGCGAAATCATCGACAGCATGTTCATGAGCAAGAAAGCGCTGCTGGAGTTCTACGAGAAGGAAATCGACGACGCCTTCAAGACGGGCGTGATGTTCTCGCTGCACGTCAAGGCCACCATGATGAAAGTGTCGCACCCGATCGTCTTCGGTCACTGCGTGCGCATTTTCTACAAGGACGCGTTCGCCAAGCACGCGGCGCTGTTCGACAAGCTGGGCGTGAATGTCAACAATGGCATGAGCAACTTGTACGACAAGATCGAGACCCTGCCAGCGTCGCAAAAAGATGAAGTGTTGAAAGATTTGCATGCTTGCCACGCGAATCGCCCGGAACTGGCCATGGTCGACTCGGCCAAGGGCATCACCAACTTCCATTCGCCGAACGACATCATCGTCGACGCGTCGATGCCCGCCATGATCCGTATCGGCGGCAAGATGTGGGGCGCCGATGGCCGTCCGAAGGATGTCAAGGCAGTCATGCCGGAATCGACGTTCGCACGCATCTACCAGGAAATGATCGGTTTCTGCAAATGGCATGGCAACTTTGATCCGAAGACCATGGGCACTGTGCCGAACGTGGGCCTGATGGCGCAGCAAGCGGAAGAATACGGTTCGCACGACAAGACGTTTGAAGTGCCGGAAGGCGGCATCGCCAACATCACCGACCTGGAAACGGGCGAAGTGCTGCTGACGCAAACGGTGGAAGAGGGCGATATCTGGCGCATGTGCCAGGTCAAGGACGCACCGATCCGCGACTGGGTCAAGCTGGCCGTCACGCGCGCGCGCAACTCGGGCATGCCTGCCGTGTTCTGGCTCGATTCCTATCGTCCGCATGAGAACGAAGTCATCAAGAAGGTCCAGGTGTATCTGAAGGATCACGACACGAGCGGCCTGGACATTCAGATCATGTCGCAGACGCGCGCCATGCGCTACACGCTGGAACGTGCCTTCCGCGGCCTGGACACCATCTCCGTGACCGGCAACATCCTGCGCGACTACCTGACCGATTTGTTCCCGATCCTGGAACTGGGCACGTCCGCCAAGATGCTGTCGATCGTGCCGTTGATGGCCGGTGGCGGCATGTACGAAACGGGCGCCGGCGGTTCGGCACCGAAACACGTCAAGCAGCTGGTGGAAGAAAACCATCTGCGCTGGGATTCGCTGGGCGAGTTCCTGGCCCTGGCCGTGTCGCTGGAAGACATGGGCATCAAGACGGGCAATGCGAAGGCTAAAATCCTCGCGAAAACCCTGGACGAAGCCACCGGCAAGCTGCTGGACAACAACAAGTCGCCATCGCCACGCACCGGCGAGCTGGACAACCGCGGCAGCCATTTCTACCTGGCCATGTACTGGGCGCAAGCCCTGGCAGCGCAGAAGGACGACGCGGAACTGGCGGCGCACTTCGCTCCAGTGGCAAAAGCCCTGGCCGACAACGAAGAAAAGATCGTTGCCGAGCTGAAAGCAGTGCAAGGCAAGGAAACGGATATCGGCGGTTACTACCTGCCCGATCCGGCGAAGACGGAAGCCGTCATGCGTCCTAGCGCCAGCCTGAATGCCGTGCTCGACAGCATCTGATGCAATCTTGACAGGCAGTAAGTTCTTTACTGCCTGACACAAAAAAACGCCGCCGGAAGCGATTCCGACGGCGTTTTTCATTTCCCCTCAGGGTTATTGGTAGTGCTTGTAGACTTCGGTGCTGCCATTGTTCTTGACCAGCAAGACGTCGTACGGGTCCTTGCGCGGTCCTTCCATACCTGGCGAGCCCATCGGCATTGCCGGCACGGCCAGGCCTTTCGCCTTGGGTTTTTCGCGCAGCAACTGCTTGATGTCGCTGGCCGGCACGTGGCCTTCGATGGCGTAGCCGTTGACGAGGCCCGTATGGCAGGAACCGAGCGCGTCGGGAATGCCGGACAGCTTGCGGTATTGCGCCGGCATCTCGACATTTTTCGCGCGTACCGTAAAACCGTTCGCTTCCAGGTGCTTGATCCAGTCGGAACAGCAGCCGCACGAAGCGCTCTTGTAGACTTCAATGACGGGCAGGGCCGCCATGGCGAACGTGGGCAGGCCCAGCATGGCGGCGAAGGTGCCGCGCAGTATGTAGTGTTTGATCATGTGTTGCTTTCAGACGAATAGAGTCAATTGTGGCCACACGGGTGGCCTGCTTGGGGCGAGCTTGGAATTTATGCGGAAAGCGGCCTCGGGGGCCGGCGCGGGCCGTCGGGAATGAATCCTGTCAGCAAGGCGGTAGCGGCGATGGCGGCATGTTCCGCGCCATTCAGGGCGGCGGCGGGAGGGGCGAGGCAAGGCGGCATCAGCGCGCCCAGGCAAAAGCTGGCGCAGGCGCCGCAGGCGGGGTGTTTGGCAGGGGTCTTGTTGTCTTCCGGCGTGCCGGCGCTGTCCGCGACGGCCGATGACCGTGCAGCGTGATGCGGGCAAGTTGTTGCCATCGCGGCGGCAGGCGATGCATGCACCGGGGCGAGCGGTGCGCACAGCCGCATGGAACCCGCAATGGCCGCTTGCAGCGGCACCGCCGTGATCAACAGCAGGATCAGCCATGTTTTGAAGAGTCTGAGCATCGCCTGAAAGTATAGCATAGGGGCAATTTCTTCCAGGAGCAGGCGTCCGCTAGCGCGAGGCGGCGGCCAGCACTTTCGAGGCGTACATGGCCCTGTCCGCATGGCGCAGCAGCAGCTGCATGCTGTCGCCGTCTTCCGGATAGTGGGCGACGCCGATGCTGACGGCGATATGCAACTGGTGCCCGTTGCCCAGGTGCAGCGGTACGGCCAGCGCCGCGTGGATTTTTTGCTCGATCAGGCTGACGTCCGCCGGCGTGGCATTGCTTTCCAGAAGCACAACGAATTCATCGCCGCCCATCCTGGCCAAGGTATCTGTTTCTCGCATGCAATCGCGCAGGCGGCTCGCCACCGTTTGCAGCAGCAGGTCGCCACAGGCATGGCCGTGGTCGTCGTTGACGCGCTTGAAGTTGTCGAGGTCAAGGAACAGCAGCGACAGCCGGCCTTCCTGGCGGTGCGCGCGCGCGAAGGCCGTGTGCAGGCGGTCGTGGAACAGGCGGCGGTTCGGCAAGCGGGTCAGCTCGTCATGCATGGCCATGAACTGCATTTGCGTCTGCAATTGCCGGCGTTCGATGGCGGTGGCCAGTTGCTTTGCGACAAATTGCAGCAAATCCTGGTCTTGCTCCGTGCCGATAACGGCATCCGGGGCGCCTTGCAAGGCCAGCACGCCGATGCTGCCGATGGACGAGTACAGCGGCACGGCCAGCCAGCACGAGGACAGGGCGCAGGCTGCCGTTTGCAGCGCCAGCGGCAAACCGGCCAGCTGTCCCGCCTGCAGCAGCAGGGGGCGGCCGCTGCGCAGAACCTCTTCGCACAGCAGGCTGGCCAGCGACGACGTGGACTGGAGGGCGCTGTCGTCGGCATGGCAGGTCATGGGGGGCTGCGCGCCCTGTTCGTCATGCAGCAGCAAGGTCAGGCTGCGTGTCGGCAAGTGTTCGCCGATGATGTGCTGGATGCGGTGCAGCAGGGCGGGCAAGTCCTGCGTCGCCTGCATGGCTTCGGAAATGGCGTACAGCGCCGCCTGCTTTGCCTGCGCCTGTTTCAGCAAGGTGATGTCGCGCGCCACCGCCACGCGCAGCTGGTCGGCCGCGGACCAGCGCGCCGACCACATGATGTGCGCCAGGCTGCCGTCCTTGCGCAGGTAGCGGTTTTCAAAGTGCGTCTGTGCATGGCCGTCCATGATGGCCCGCGCGGCCGCCACAGTGCGCGCGCGGTCGGCGGGGGCGACCATGTCAAGCATGAGCTTGCCGATCATTTCCTGCTGCGTGTAGCCGAAGATGCGTTCGCACGCCGCGCTGACGAAGACAAAGCGGCCATCCACGTCGACCATGCACACGGCGTCGAGCAGTAAGTCGGTAAAGCTGGCCAGCGGCGCGCGCAAAATCTTGTGTTCCATAATGGCATTTTAATAGACATTCCCGGCAGGGATTGAACTTGTTGGGGGTAGGCGAGGCTGCTGGCATGAAAATGTTTCATTTCCCCGACGCTCATGCTTTGCGATTTCTTGCCGTTAAAACAGTATTGCCATGCAATCGCTTGCCAACACCTTCGATACGTGGCGGTGCAGGATTGCGGGCACAGGCAGGATTGCCAGAAAATTAAAATGGGCAATATTTTATCCATGTATCTGTTTTCGTTTTACAAGGCCACATCACCATGACTTCCGTCTCCCCGATCCCGAGCTGGAATCCGACCCCGTCCCGTGTGCAAGGCGCCGCGGCGAGCCGGGCGGACGTGCCAGCCGTGCCGGCGTCCACGCCGTCGACCATCGTTGCCTTTGGTGCGGAGGGCGGGGAGCAGCCCGCCATTTCCTACCTGTTGCCGTCGCCGAAAGTGTGGGAAAGCCCGTCGCACGACGCCGTCAGCGAGCTGATGACGAAGAATTTTGCGCCGTACTATTCGTATGGCGGGCGCTTCGGAGGCCTGGGGGCGGCCATGCTGGACCAGCTCAAGGGCGGCGTGCGCAATATTTCGCAAGCGCTGCTGCAGCCGCCGCCGCGCACGCAACCGGGTCCCTACGCCGAGGCTGCCGGCATTGCGCCGGCCAGCCTGCACGGCAATGGCGAAGACAAGGTCAGCCTCAGCATCACCACCAAAAGCGGCGTCGAGGTCAAGCTGTCTCTCGACAGCCAGGATGACGGCCTGGCCGTGCGCATGACCACCAGCGGCGAACTCAGCGACGCAGAGGTGAAGGCCCTGGGCGACCTGTCCGAAGCGTTCCAGGAAGCCATCGACGGCATGGCGCAGGGCACGCCGAAGGTCAGGCTGGCCGGTTTGATGCAGTTCGACCAGGAAGTGCTGACATCGGTGAACCTGCACGCGGAAGTGCTGGTGCGTGGCGAGCAGAAAAGCACGCAAACCCTGGATTTCCAGGCCGACAGCACGCAACGCAAGGTCAGCTTCGCGGGCGTGGCCGGCTCGCTGGACGTGAAAGTTGACGCCAGCCAGCTGCACGCGCTGGGCAGCAAGGAGCGGCAGGCGAAAGCCCTTGGCAACTATACCAAGCAGATCGACCAGGCAGCCTCGCGCGGCCATGGCGATGCCGGGCTGATGGCCATGTTCAAGGATACGTTGACGGCCTTGCACAGCAATGCGCCCGTGCCGCCAGCCAATGCCGGCCTGCCGGAAGACAGCAAGTGGCGGCTGGCCGCCGAAGACCGGGCCATGCTGACGGGCTTGTCCGACTTCAGCGCGTCAGTGTCGCAAACGGTGAAGTTCAGCAATCCCATGCGTGCATCGGAAAGGGATGGCTTCCATTACGAGCTGTCGCAAAAGACCAGCGTGAGCGGCACCAGCCAGGATGACCGCTCGCTGCGCCAGCAGCAGCAATCGAAGCTGAGCGCCAGTTTCCACCAGTCGCTGGTGCCGGGCTTGCCCCTGCGGCTGACCGACAAGGTGGAGTCGCAAAACTACACGTATCATCAGATCGAGGATACGGCCAGCAGCGATGCGCAAATGGCTTACAAGGATGGCAAGCTGGTCAAGGCCAGCCTGCAGCAGGAAGCCAGCCAGTCGACGCACATCATGAAGTATGTGCTGGCCAAGGTGGAATCGGACGTCACCACGCCGACCAGCCATTCGCTGATGCGCGACCTCGTCGCCGATCTGGGGCCGTACAAGACGGGCGAGCTGGGCATGACGCCGGAGAAGAAGGCGGAGCAGCGCCAGCAGTTGCTGCAGACGCTGAGTGAAGATGTGCTGCTGCAATCGTATCCGGGCCAGACCATCAGCCTGTGGCAAGCCGACGTGTTGCCGGAAGAGGGCGAGGCCGCCGCCGCTTAGAGAGGGACAGCGCCCAATGCAAAAAGCCCGTCTGCGAAGACGGGCTTTTTGTTTGCTTATTGCTTATTGTTTATTCCGGCGCAAGGCAGCTTATGCCCTGGCCTTGTTTTGCTTGATCCAGTAGCCGACGCCCAGCGCCGCCAGCCACACGGGAATCAGGTAGACGGAGATGCGCAGGCCCGGCGTCAGGTACATGATCACCAGGATGCCGGCCAGGAAGACCAGGCACAGGTAGTTGGTGAACGGATAGCCCAGGCTACGGAACAGTGTCGTCTTGCCCTCGGCCTTCTTTTGCGCGCGGAAGCGCAAATGGATCCAGCTGATCATGGCCCAGTTGATGATCAGCGCCGAGACGACCAGGCCCATGAGCACTTCGAACGCTTCGCCCGGCATGAAGTAATTGACCACCACGCAGGCGCCCGTCGCCAGCGCGGACACGCCCAGGGCGACGAGCGGCACGCCGCGGCGGTTCAGGTGCAGCAGCGCGCGCGGCGCATTGCCTTGCCTGGCCAGGCCGAACAGCATGCGCGTGTTGCAGTACACGCCGCTGTTGTAGACGGACAGGGCCGCCGTCAGCACCACCACGTTCAGGGCCGTGGCCACCAGGTTGCTGTCGAGCGCATGGAAGATCAGGACAAAAGGGCTGCCGCCGGTGACGACGTTTTGCCACGGGTACAGCGACAATAAAATGCCCAGCGCGCCGATGTAAAAGATCAGGATGCGGTAGATGGCCTGGTTGGTGGCGCGCGGAATCGTCGTGCTCGGGTCATCCGCTTCGGCGGCCGTGATGCCCACCAGTTCCAGGCCGCCGAACGAGAACATGATGACGGCCATGGCCATCACCAGCCCCTGCCAGCCATTCGGGAAGAAGCCGCCATGCTGCCACAGGTTGGCGACCGAGGCCTGCGGCCCCGCATCGCCGGAAGCGAGCAGGTAGGCGCCGAAGACGATCATGCCGATGATGGCGACCACCTTGATGATGGCGAACCAGAATTCCATTTCACCAAACGCTTTGACATTCAGCAAACTGATGGCGTTAATCACGCAAAAGAAGACCAGCGCCGAGACCCAGGTGGGCACGCCCGGCCACCAGTACTGCACGTAGATGCCGACGGCCGTCAGTTCGGCCATGCTGACGAGCACATACAGCACCCAGTAATTCCAGCCCGACAAAAAGCCGGGCAGGTGGCCGCAGTATTTGTCGGCAAAATAGCTGAAGGAGCCGGCGACGGGCTCGTCGACGACCATCTCGCCCAGCTGGCGCATGATCAAAAAGGCGATGACGCCGGCAATGCCATAGCCGAGCAGGACCGAGGGGCCGGCCATCTTGATGGTTTGCGCGATGCCCAGAAACAGGCCGGTGCCGATGGCGCCGCCCAGGGCGATGAGCTGGATGTGGCGGCTTTTCAGGCCGCGCTTGAGCTCTTGTGGTTCGGTATTCCCGACTGCCGTCATATGTTTTATCCTGTTTTTACGGGGCTGAGGTCGCTGATTCTAAAGCATGCACGGGCAAAGCAGGAGCGAAATGCATGTTGCACTGCGGAGGCGCAAGAAAAGCCCCGCATCTTCGCCGAACGGCGTGCAAATCCGCCGCCGCCCGCGATGGCGGCACGGTATCATGATGGCCAATTTCAAGGAGTGTGTATGAATCTTGCGCAGCGCAGCCGTTTGCAGGGCATCAGCCTGGGCTTTTTGGCCGGCTATGTCGATACCCTGGGCTTTGTCGCCCTGTTTGGCCTGTTCACGGCCCACGTGACGGGCAACTTCGTGCTGATCGGCGCGGCGCTGGCCAATGCCACGCATGCTTCGATCGCCCTCAAGCTGCTGGCGTTTCCCGCGTTCATACTGGGCGTGGCGGCGGCGCGGCTGTTGACGGTGGCGGCCGAGCGCCGCGGCGGCCCGGCGCTGCGCCTGGCGTTGCTGCTGGAGCTGGCGCTGCTGCTCGGTTTCATGGTGTCTGGCGTGCTGGCCGAGCCGCTGGGGCCCGAGCCGGGCGCGCTGGCCATGACGGCCGGCCTGTTCGGCGCGGGGGCCATGGGCGCGCACAGCGCCATCAGCCGGCTGCTGCTGGCTCATTTGGCGCCCACGTCCATGATGACGGGCAACGTCACGCAAATCGTCATCGACACGGTCGACGTGCTGCGCGGCGCGGCCGACGGCGCCACGCGCGAACGCTGCGTGAAATTCTTCTGGCCCCTGCTGGGCTTTGCCGTGGGCGCCATCCTGGCCGCCTTTGCCTACCTGGCCGTGGGCTTTGCCGCGCTGGCCGTGCCGCTGGCCATCCTGCTGGTGCTGATCGCGCTGGAACCGGCGCGCCTGCCTGCCTAGCTCAGGCCGTCGCGACGATGGCCGGTTCGTATGCGGCCAGGAACTCGGGCGGCAAACGGCGCGCGCGGCCGCTGCTCAATTCGATGCAGATCAAGTCCCAGCGTCCGCGCACGACGGTGGCGCCGTCGCTGTCGCGCACCAGCTGGAAGCGCCGTTCCATGCTGGAGCGCCCATCGCTGGCGCACAGCCAGGTGGCCAGGGTCAGCGCTTCGCCGGCCCGCGTCGGCAGCAGGTAGTCGTACTCGCCGCGGCGTATCGCCATGGCCCGGTCCAGGCGCCGGTAATCGTCGAGGTCCAGCCCCAGCGCGGCCGAGTGGTGCCAGGCGATGTGCTCGCACCAGCGCACGTAGACGGCGTTGTTGGTGTGCTGCAAGCCGTCGATGTCGCCTGGTTCCGGCGTGACGGGCAGGGTGTGGGCGTGCGGATAATCCCAGTTCAAGTGCGCTCCTTTCGAGATGGTGGCGGCCGATTGTACGTGCTCGCGGCCGTTTGCGCTGGTGCCGCGCACGGTATGAAACAGTGTTTTTTATTTTGATGTATGATGCATCATAACTTCAAACGATCAAAAACACGCATGAATCAGCAATTGGACACTCTGCAGCACGTCAACCTGGGCAAGTCCGTGTACGCCATGCTGCGCGACGCGCTGGCGGCCGGGCGTTTCCAGCCGAACGACCGCCTGCGCATCCGCGAGCTGGCGCTGCAGCTGGGTACCAGCGTCACGCCCGTGCGCGACGCCATGCTGCAGCTGGTGCAGGAAGAGGCGCTGGTGCTGCGCTCGCCGCGCGACTTCCGCGTGCCCGTGCTGAGCGTGGCGCGCTACCTGGAAATCCGCGCGCTGCGCCTGGAACTGGAAGGGCTGGGCGCGTTCGAGGCGGCGCAGCGCATCGACGCCGCCAGCCTGGCCGACCTGGAACGCCTGCTGCAGGCGAACGAAGAGGCGATTGCGCGGCACGACCTGGCGGCGGCCCTGCAATGCAACCAGGCGTTTCACCTGGGCCTGGCGCAGGCGGCCGGCATGCCGACGTTAAAACGCTTCGTCGAGCACCTGTGGATGCAGACGGCGCCCCTGATCGCCGCCGGCTATGCCAGTTTTTCGCCCGACATGCGGGTCGGCCACCATCACGCCATCATCAGCGCGCTGCGCCAGCGCGACGGCGCGGCCGCGCGGCGCGCCATCGAACAGGACATCCTCGACGGCGGCACGCAGATGCTGGCGTATGTGATGCGCCAGGAGCGCATCCACGCCGGCGCAACCGAACAAGAACAGAACAAGGAAGAACATGAGTGAACAAAAAACCGCCATCGTCACGGGCGCCAGCCGCGGCATCGGCCACGCCGTGGCCGAGCGCTTCCGCAGCCTGGGCTGGCGGGTGATTACCGTCTCGCGCAGCCCGATACCGGGCGGCTGCCCGCGCAGCCAGGAGCGCAACACGCATGTGTGCATGGATTTGTCGGATCTGAGCCAGATCGGGCAGATGGTCGACACCCTGCGCCCCATGCTGGGTGACGCCAAATTGCACGCGCTGGTGAACAATGCGGGCGTGTCGCCGAAGGGGCCGGGCGGTACGCGCGTCAATTCGCTGACCACCGACATGCAGACGTGGCAGGAAATGTACAACACGAATTTCTTTGCGCCGCTGGCCCTGACGCGCGGTTTTGCGCAGGAATTATCGAATGCACACGGCTCCGTCGTGAACCTGTGCTCGATCGCCGGCTACCGCGTGCACCCGTTCGCCGGCTCCGCCTACGCCAGTTCGAAGGCGGCGCTGGCGTCCTTGACGCGCGAAATGGCCAACGACATGGCGCCGCTGAACGTGCGCGTGAATGCGATCGCGCCGGGCGAGATCGACACGGCGATTCTGTCGCCCGGTACTTCGCACATCGTCGACACGCAAATCCCCCTGCGCCGCCTGGGCACGACGGCAGAAGTGGCGGATCTGGTGGAGTTTTTATGCAGCGAGCGCGCCTCGTACATCACGGGCGCGGAAATTCCCATCGACGGCGGCCAGCGCATTTGAGGAAACTCATGGTGTTCGGGTCGCTGGCGCCCCGTTGCCGCAGCACTGGCTGCGACGCCGTGAGCGCGCGCCGCCTGGCTATTTATTCAGCTGCGTGTCCAATTGCGCCTGCAAGGCGGCCACCACCAGCGCGTGGTCGTCCGCCTGCGCCAGGCCGGACACGGTGACCGTGCCGACCAGTCCCACGCCGCGTATCAGCAACGGGAAAGCGCCGCCATGGCCCGCATACTCGACGTCATCGAGGTATTTCACGTCTTCGAAGGTGCTGCCGCGGCTTTTATACGAGATGCCCATATAGTAGGAGCTGCGGCAAAAGCGCTGCACCGTGTTGTTCTTGCGGCGTATCCAGTCCGCCTGGTCCGCCGTGGCGCCCGTCATGGCGTGGTGGAACAGGACCTGGCCGTTGCGCGTGATATTCACGGTGACGGCCTTGCCCCGCTTGCGTACCTCTTCCACGATCCACAGGCCCACGGCCAGCGCGGCGTCGTTGTCGAAGCGTTCGAATTGCAGGGTTTCTTCCTGCTGCGCCAGGGTGTGCAGCAAATCGGCGTAATGATCCATCGTGGGGGCGGGTGGTAGTGGCTGGAAGCGCTACTGTAGCGCACCATGGGGGCTTTTTGGGTAATGCGGCTAAAATAGGCGGCATGACCCTGTCCCTGTTTGCCGATGAAGACCAGGCCCCGGCCGGCCCCGCGCCGCTGGTGCCGGGTTCGTCCGCGTCGGTGCTGCTGCGCGCTTTCGCGCTGCCGTATCTGCCCGAACTGCTGCCGGCGCTGGACGCCATCGTGCTGGCGGCGCCCCCGCGCCATATGGCCACGCCGGGCGGCTTGCGCATGTCCGTTGCCATGAGCAATTGCGGCGCCCTGGGCTGGGTCACGGATGGACGCGGCTACCGCTATGCGCGCGTCGATCCGGCCAGCGGTTTGCCTTGGCCGCCGATGCCGCCCGTGTTCCTGTGCCTGGCGCGGGAGGCGGCGCTGGCGGCCGGCTATGCGGGCTTTGTCCCCGACGCCTGCCTGGTCAACCGCTATGCGCCTGGTGCGCGCATGGCCCTGCACCAGGACCGCGACGAATGCGATTTCACCGCGCCCATCGTTTCCGTTTCGCTCGGTCTGCCCGCCACCTTTTTGTTCGGCGGGGCGCAGCGGGCCGACAAGGCTGCCCGCATCCCCCTGCTGCATGGCGACGTGGTGGTGTGGGGCGGCGCCGACCGCCTGCGCTTCCACGGCGTGGCGCCCCTGAAAGAGGGCGAGCACGCGGTGCTGGGCGCGCAGCGCATCAATCTGACGTTTCGCAAGGCCGGCTGATCTGTCGTTAATGCCTCATTAATGCAAGATACTTGCAAATACGGCGCTTTTTCTCCATGATATGCAACTTGTTTGCATATGGAGCCATGACCATGAAGCGCGATTCCCTTTCCACGCCCCTGCCCGACGTGGCGGCCGGCCCCCACCTGGGCCACCCCTTGCCACTGGAATGGGTCGGCATGCACGGCATCGCCTTGCCGCTGTGGCTGGAAGAGGGCGGGCAGGCGCAGCAAGTGCATGCCTGGGCCGACGTCCAAGTCGACTTACCCGATCCGCAAGTGAAGGGCATCCACATGTCGCGTTTGTATCTGCTGCTCGATGCGTTTGCCGCCGCGCAGCCGCTCGATGCGGGCGCGCTGGCCGCCGTGTTGCGGCGCATGATCGGCAGCCACGCCGATTGCGGCAGCACGCAGGCGCGCCTGGCGCTGGCGTTTCCCGTGCTGCGGCGCCAGCCGGCGCTGCTGACGGCGGGGCTGGCGGGCTGGAAATCGTATCCCGTGCGCCTGCAAGCCAGTGTTTCTCCGCAGGGCTTTGCCCTGACCCTGACGGTGGAGATCGGCTACTCGTCGACCTGTCCGTGTTCGGCGGCGCTGGCGCGTCAATTGCTCGCCGATGCCTTTGCGGCGCGGTTCGGCGCGGGCGGCATCGATGGCGCGGCCGCCCGCGACTGGCTGCGGGAACACGCCAGCCTGGCCACGCCGCACAGCCAGCGCAGCACGGCGACGGTCACCGTGGCATTGACGGAGCAGGCGGAGCTGGACCTGTTTCCCCTGATTGACCTGGTGGAAGCGGCGCTGGCCACGCCCTTGCAGACGGCCGTGAAACGGGCCGACGAGCAGGCGTTCGCGCGCCTGAATGGTGCTAACCTGATGTACGTGGAAGACGCGGCCCGGCGCGTGCAGGCGGCGCTGGCGTCACTGGCGCCACATCATGCGCAGGCGCGTGTTACCGTACGGCATATGGAAAGCCTGCATCCGCACGATGCCGTGGCGCAGGCGGGCCAGCTTGCCTGAGCTTTTCACTCAACCACCGTGGAGGAAGACAGCATGCCGGAAAAAATCACGCAGGAGCCTGGCGAAGGCGCCCTGGAAGAGGAACTGGAGCGCGAACGGCGCGAACGTGCGCTGATCGACGAGGAAAAGCTGGGCATGGACGAGCTGGAAGAAGAACATTTGAAGCGGGAGCGCCAGCCGGGCGCGCCGGCAGGGCGCTAGAGTCAAGGCGGCGTTATCATCGCTGGCATCGCGCCGCGCTGCCCGGTACAATTTCGCTTTGTCATTCTCCCCCAACCCCGGAGGCCCATGAAATATCGCGCATTATTCCAGTTCATCCTCGGCCTGACAGGCGCCGTCCTGGCAGCCTCGCATGCCCAGTCCGCCACCATCTGCACCGCCATGGCCGACGCCAGAACGGGCGCCGTCTTGTTGCAAGAGGGTAATTGCCTCGATCGTGTCACCCCCGCCTCCACGTTCAAGATCGCGCTCAGCCTGATGGGCTATGACGCCGGTTTCCTCAAGGACGAGCACAAGCCCAGCTTGCCATTTCGCCAGGGCTATGTGGACTGGGGCGGCGAAGCGTGGCGCCAGGATACGGACCCGTCGCGCTGGATGCAGTACTCGGTGGTCTGGTATTCGCAGCAGATCACGCAGGCGCTGGGCGCCGAGCGCTTCCAGAAATACGCCAAGGCTTTGCGCTATGGCAATGCGGATGTATCGGGCGACCCGGGCAAGGACAATAGTCTGGAACGCTCGTGGATCAGCTCTTCGCTGAAGATCTCTCCGCTGGAACAGCTGGGCTTCTTGCGCAAGCTGGTCAATGATCAGCTGCCCGTGACGAAACAGGCGATGGAACAGACGCGGCGCCTGACCCGTCTGGCCGACGTGGACGGCTGGCAAGTGCATGGCAAGACGGGCGCGGCCTTCCCGCGCAAGGCCGACGGCAGCTTCGACGAAGCGCATGGCTACGGCTGGTTCGTGGGCTGGGCCAGCAAGGGCGAGCGCAGCATCGTGTTTGCGCGCCTGGTGCAGGATGAGCAGAAGGGGCAGCAGTCCGCGGGCTTGCGCACGCGCGAGGCCATGCTGAAGGAATTGCCGGCCCTGCTGGAGCAGGCGCAGAAGTGACGCAGCCTGCCGTCACGGCCACCTTCATCGCGACCGAGGGCGACTACCTGGAAGCCGTCATCGAGGTGGACGGCCAGCGCCTGCACGTGATGGACGAGTTCGGCGGTGCCCAGATGGCCGCCGGCACGCAATTCCAGGCCGAACTGTGGCCCATGGCCAGCGAAAACGACGATTGGGACGCCATCTTCGACGCCAATCCCGGTCGGGAAAAGCGCCTGCTGCGCCTCGATGGCTGGCGCTACCTGGCGCTCGGCGTCGTGACCCAGGTCGACCCCGTCGTCTGCGACTGCGGCCTGCTGCAGGTCGAAGACGCTTTCCATACGCGCGACGAACGCTGCGTGGGCGCGTATGTGGGCGTCACGCTGGCGCGCCTCGATGCTTGCTTGGCGTAAATTCCGGCCCGCTTTGTTGCCCGCCCTATATACTTGCTGAAACGGATCATCCGGCATCAGACAAGGTTATAAGCATGGCATCAGGCATGGAGCAGTTTCAGGAAAAAGCACGGCAAGCGTTCATGCGGGCGCGCGCGCAGGCGGTGCGCGTGGCGGGAGTGGCATGGGTCAAGGCGGTGGCGCTGTGCCGGCGCGGCCATGCGCACTTGATGACCTTGCCCCCCGTGCGGCGCGCGCTGGTGCTGGCCTTGTGGTCGTTCCTGGCCCTGCTGGCGCTGGTGATCCTGTACATGCTGTTGCTGATCCCCCTGACGCCGAGCATCCACGACTTGCGCCAGGCGCGCGCGGCCGCACCGAGCACCATGGTCAGCGCGGACGGCAAGGAACTGGCGCGTTTCGACCAGGGCTTGCAGGAGCGCGTTACGCTGCAGCAGATTTCACCGAACGTGATCAGCGCCCTGATTGCGACGGAAGACCACCGCTTCTACCAGCACCACGGCGTCGATTTCACGCGCACGGCCGGCGCCATCCTGCATACGGCAGGGGGCAACCCGCAGGGCGGCTCCACCATCACGCAGCAGCTGGCGCGCAATATGTTCCCCGAGGAAATCGGCCGCTCGCGCAACCTGAACCGCAAGCTCAAGGAATTGATCACGGCGCTGAAGATCGAGGCTACCTACAGCAAGACGGAAATCCTGGAAGCCTACCTGAACACGGTTCCCTTCCTGTACAACACCTACGGCATCGAAATGGCGGCCCGCACCTACTTCGACAAGCCCGCCGCGCGGCTCGATATCCTGGAAAGCGCCACCCTGGTCGGCATGCTCAAGGGCACGAATTACTACAATCCCGTCGGTAATCCCGAACGTTCCTTGCATCGGCGCAATGTGGTGCTGGGGCAAATGCGCAAACATGAGGTTATCGACGAGGCGCGCTACAAGCAGTTGATCAAGCGTCCGCTGCGCCTGCATTTCGAGCGCCAGAGCGAGCGGGCGCAGTCGGACAGCCATTTCACGGCGTATGTGCGCAAGTGGCTGATCGACTGGGCCGACGAAAACGACTACAACCTGGAACTCGACGCCCTGGTGGTGCACACCACGCTCGACTACGATTTGCAGCAGGCGGCCGAGCGCGCCGTCGAGCGCCAGGCGAATGCCTTGCAGGCGATTGCCGACGTGGAGTGGAGCCGCGCGGGCGTGCCGTCATCGACCTCGACGGGCATGTACGCGGGCATGCAGGCTGGCAGCGTGGCCTTCGATTATTTCTGGAAATCGCATCCGGCCCTGCTCGACGCCTTCGTGCGCGAGTCCGCCGACTACCGCAAGCTGACGGCGGCCGGCGGCACGCCGGAAGCGGCGCTGGCCCAGCTGAAGGGTGACCGCGCCTTCATGGCGGCCCTGCGCAAGTCGAAGACGCGGCTGGAAGCGGGCTTTGCGGCCATGGACCCGGCCACGGGCGCCGTGCGCGCCTGGGTGGGCAGCCGCGACTTTGCGCGCGAACAGTTCGATCACGTATCGCAGGCGGCGCGCCAGCCCGGTTCCACCTTCAAGCCCATCGTGTATGGCGCGGCGCTGGAAAAGGGCCTCAGCCCCGACCACGTCTACCGCGATGAAGTGATGGATATCAAGGCGGCCGACGGCACCAAATGGCGCCCGACGGACATGAGCGGCACGACGGGCCGCGACATGACCATGCGCGACGGTCTCGTGTACTCCAAAAACACCATCACGGCGCAAGTGATGCAGGACGTGGGCTTGCCGCCGATCATCAAGCTGGCGCGCGCGCTCGGCATCCGTGACAGCAAGCTGGAAAAAGTGCCGTCCTTGGCACTGGGCACCAGTCCCGTCACCTTGCTGGAAATGGTCAACGCCTACGCCAGCATCGCGGCCCAGGGCGAAGCCCGTTTGCCGTTCGTCGTCACGCACATCACGGACCGCGAAGGCAAGGTCATCGCCCGCTTCGGCGAAGACAAGCCCAAGCGCGCCATGCAGGCCGAATCGGCCGCCACCCTGACGGACATGATGCGCGGCGTCATCGACCGGGGCACGGGCACGGCCATCCGCAGCCGCTTCGGCATCCGCTCCGACGTGGCCGGCAAGAGCGGCACCACGCAAAACAATGCGGACGGCTGGTTCATCCTGATGCACCCGGAACTCGTCGGCGGCGCCTGGGTGGGTTTCAACGACGCACGCGTCACCATGCGCAGCAATTACTGGGGCCAGGGCGGCCACAACGCCGTGCTGGTGGTGGGCGACTTCTTCAAGACGGCGCTCGACACGGGCAAGCTGTCGCGCGACGCCATCTTCCCCGGCGGCAAGCCACCACCGCCGCTGCGCCATGTGGAACCCGTCGAGGAGCCAGAAGACGAACCGGTGGAAGAGCCGGGCGACTTGCTGCAGGAAGGCGCGCCGCCGGCGCCGCTGGCCGTGCCGGCGGAAGAGGGCGGGCAGGAAGCGCATGGCAAGGCGGTGCCGGAACCGGTGCCCGCGCCCGCGCCTGCTCCTATGCCGCAGCCGGTGCCTCAAGGCTGACGGGAGGAGTTGATTCGCGAGTTAGCAGCGCTGCCTGATTGACGTTAGTCCCAAAATGGGACTAAAATCAATCCATGCGCATCCTGGCCAAGCCAACGCTGATTGCTTTCTATGAGCAGGTCACCTACGCGGATTCGAAGGGACCGCTGTTGTCGTGGTATGGTCATGTGCTCAGGGCGTCGTGGTCCGGCCCCGCAGCGCTGAAGTCGGACTTTGCCACGGCAAGCATATTGAAAGAGGGGCGGGTGGTGTTCAATATTGGCGGTAATAAATACCGGCTCGTTGCATCGATCAACTATTCATATGGCATCTTGTACATCAAATTTGTCGGCACGCACCGGCAATATGACGCCATCAACGCACAGACTGTTTAATGCAAGATGATGCACATCAAACCTATCCGTACGGAAGATGATTACCGCGCCGCGTTGCTGGAAGTCGAGTCCTTGATGTCGGCCCGGCTCGGCACCCCCGAGGGTGACCGTCTGGATGTGCTCGCCACGCTCGTGGATGCCTATGAGACGCGCCACTTTGTCATGGAATTTCCTGACCCAGTCGACGCCATCAAATTCAGCATGGAGCAGAAGTCGCTGTCGCCGAAGGATCTTGAGCCGATGATAGGGCGCTTGAACCGCGTTTACGAAATTCTCAATGGTACGCGCCAGCTGACCTTGCCGATGATCCGCCGCCTGCATGAGGAACTGGGCATTCCGGCCGAGGTACTGATACGGCCTGCGGCAGCCCAGGCATAGTTGCCAGGCCTGCCTTTACACCGTATTGCGCCGCAACCCCGCTTCCCGCACGAACACCTGCAACGCCGGCATGGTCTGCTGGTGCAGCGCTTCCAGTTCCGTGCGCAACGTGGGTGTGATGGCCAGGTTGCCGTTCGCCTGCTGGCGCACGGGCAGGCCCAGCGCCTGCGCCATTTCCACCGGGTAATTCGTGAAGTCGCCATACGGGCGCTTGCCGTCGACGGACGGCGTGGGCCAATAGCCTTCGGCCAAATAGTCTTCCGCCTCCATACCCAGCATGTCCAGCGGCATCCACGATTGCTGGCGCAGCAGCGTCAGATGCCGCGCAGTCAGGGTGAACGGCGCCTTGCCGTTGGCATAGCTGCCCGGTTTCAGGTCGGCCATCTGCACGAAATGGGGCAGCAGCAGCGCCGCTTCCATCAGCCGTTGCGCGGCCAGCGCCGCATCCTGGCTGGCGATCGCTTGCATGGCCAGTTTCAGGGTATCTCCCTTGCCCAGCGGGTACGCCGGATTGAGCATGGGTGCGCCATTTTCCACAGGCGACCAGCCGATGTTGAAACGCCGTATCAGCGCCAGATGCTGCACATTGAGCACGGTGGGCAGCGGTGCGTCGAGGGTGGCCACGATGCGCTGGCGCACGGCGCGCGGCAGGCCGTTGTCGGCCGCGCGCGCAAGCACGGGCGAGCACAGCAGGGCGCCGGCCAGGCGCAGCAGCTGGCGCCGCAGGGGCAGGATCAGGCGCGCCATCACGGTGCCGTCAAGTCCTGGCGCTGGAATTCGATGCGGTTTTCCTGGTAGGTCCACTTGGTATAGGGGCCGAACACGCGCCGGTTTTCCTTGCTGTCGGCATTCGATTGCTCGCGCTTCATGCGCCGCACGAGGGCGGTATCGACCAGCGGTTCGGTCGTCGTGCCGAACACTTCGTGGCGCACGCTTTGCTTGGCGTCGGCGCCGCGCGAAATGATGGTGAGCTTGCGCGTGGCGGGATCGAAGTACAGGCGCATGGCAAACGTGTTCATGTCCTGCAGGTACAGGCCATCGTCGCGCTGCTGGGCATAGAAATAGTCGCCGCAGACGGCCTTCGGCTCGCGTTTCCACTCGCAGGACAGGACGATCAGCAGATGCCGCTCATCGAGTTGCCTGACCGAGATGCGTCCCTTGGAATAGCCCCAGTTGCTGGGCGGTACGGTCTTCGACGAGAGCAGATTGTATTCGCCCACCAGCTTGGTCAGGGGAAGGGGCGCTTGGGCGAAGGCGCCAGCGCAGAGTGTCAAGGCGGCTGCCGCTGCGGCGCCGCGTATCGCGGAAAGTGTCGTCATGATGGCCATAAAGAAAAGTTGCCACATTATAGATGGCAACTTGCCAAGATGGCCGCGCGCTTGCGCAGCGCGCCGCTTGTTACTTGAGCTTGCTCAGTTCCGCGATGTCGATCTTTGTTACCTTGTCGCCCACGGCGGCGACCAGGGTCTTGAAGTGGGGCGTCGCTTCATGCGCCGTGTGGCCTGCCTTGTCCATCCATTCTTCCAGCATGATGAAGCGCGTGGGAATCTTGTTGTCGAGGTGCAACTCGTAGCGCAGGCAGGCGCCTTCCGCGCGGCTCGGCGGCACGACGGCTTCCAGGG
Organism: Janthinobacterium sp. GW460-12-1-14-LB5; assembly: GCF_059423585.1. Taxonomy (NCBI): domain Bacteria; kingdom Pseudomonadati; phylum Pseudomonadota; class Betaproteobacteria; order Burkholderiales; family Oxalobacteraceae; genus Janthinobacterium; species Janthinobacterium sp. GW460-12-1-14-LB5. The sequence continues at coordinate 35,990 of NZ_JBWKYD010000034.1, forward strand.
CGGCGCGCACGGCGTCGATATGTTGGGCTTGGGCATCGATGGTGGCGACGATGATCAGGGTCATGCTGGTCCTTGTAGAGTGGGGGACGATGCAGCTTAGCGCAGTTTGCCCATTCTTGCCCGCCATGCCCAGTCTGGCTGCGCCGAAACAGTTTCCGCCGCAGCCGGAAAATCAAGCCGAACATACCGGAAAAATTAGCCGATTGGCAACGCTGTCGCGTCGCCGGCCCCAAACAGCTGCGCCATGGTCTGGCGCAGCCAGCGGTTCGACGCATCCTGGTGGTAGCGCTCGTGCCAGTGCTGCTTGACTGAAAAGCTGGGCAGCTGCACGGGCAGGGGCAGGATGCGGAACGCTTCGTGGTCCTGCATTTGCAGCGCGTAGCGGTACGGTACCGTGACGATGTACTCGGTTTCGGCGACGATGCGCGACACGCCCAGGAAGCTGGGCAGTTTCAGCACGATGCGCCGCTGCACGCCGGCCGCCGCCAGCACTTTTTCCACGATGGAGTGGCCCGTGCCCGAGCTTTTCACTTCGATATGCCCCTCCTGCAGGAACTCTTCCACCGTAATCGTGTCGCGGATGCGCGGGTGGCCGCTGGCCACCAGGCAGACGAAATGCTGGTCGAACAGTTTCTGCTGATAAAACCCCGATTCCAGGTGCGGCATGAAGCCCACGGCCAGGTCCACTTCGCCGCCCTCCAGCCGCGCCGGCGTGTCGGTGGCGATCTTCGACACGTCCAGCGTGATGCCGGGTCCCGTCTGCTGCAGGTGGTTGAGCAGGGTGGGCAGCAGCACGATTTCGCTGATGTCCGTCATGCAGATGGCAAATTCGCGCGTGCTGGCGGCCGGGTCGAACACGGGCTGGTCGGCCAGCGCATGCTGCCAGGCGGCAATTGCCGCGCGCACATCCTGCACGGCGTTTTGCGCGCGCGGCGTCGGCTCCATGCCTTTCGAGGTGCGCGCGAACAGGCGGTCGCCGAAATGCGTGCGTAATTTCCCCAGGCCGATGCTCACCGTCGACTGGGGCAAGCCCAGGTTTTCCGCCGCGCGCGTCACGTTGCGGCTTTTATAGATCTCGTCAAAGATGAACAGCAATTCGATATCGAAGCGCGACATAAGAGGATTCCACTATTATTTAAAAACGTGATTGTGGCTATTGTATTCCATCGCTTTACCAAATATTGACCTGTCGGCACACTGCTTGCCATACCAAGAGCACAGCAAACGTGCTGAACGCAAGCACACAGATCAATTGGAGGAGAGAAATGGAAACTAACCACAAGCCGTCCGTGCTGATCGTCGGCGGCGGCATCGGCGGCATGGCCGCCGCGCTGTCCCTGTCGCGCCTGGGGCTGGCCGTCACCGTGCTGGAACAGGCATCGACCCTGGGCGAGATCGGCGCCGGCATCCAGCTGGCGCCCAACGCCTTCGCCGCGCTCGACGCGCTGGGCGTGGGCGAGCGCACCAGGGCCCGCGCCGTGTTCACGGAACGCCTGGTGATGATGGACGCCGTCGACGCCACCGAAGTGGGCACCTTCGTCGTCGACGCGGCCTTCCGCCAGCGTTTCGCCAACCCCTACGCCGTGATCCACCGCGCCGACATCCACGGCGCCATCCTCGACGCCGTGCGCACATCGCCCCTGATCACGTTTGTCACATCCTCGCAGGTGACGGACGTGGCGGAAGATGCCGACGGCGTCACCGTCACGGACGCGGCGGGGCGCAGCTTCCGCGCCGATGTGCTGATCGGCTGCGATGGCGTCAAGTCCGTCATCCGCGAGCGCATCGTGGGTGACCAGGTGCGCGTTTCCGGCCACGTGGTGTACCGCGCCGTCGTGCCGGCCGCCGACATGCCGGCCGACCTGCGCTGGAACGCGCCCGTCGTCTGGGCCGGTCCGAACTGCCACCTCGTGCACTACCCGCTGCGCAACGGCGAGCAATACAACCTGGTGGTGACCTTCCACAGCCGCGAGCAGGAAGCGTGGAGCGTCACGGACGGCAGCAAGGAAGAAGTGCTGTCCTACTTCGACGGCATCCATGCGCAGCCGCGCCAGCTGCTGCACAAGCCGACCAGTTGGAAACGCTGGAGCACGGCCGACCGCGACCCCGTCGCCAACTGGAGCACCAGGCGCATGACCTTGCTGGGCGATTCGGCCCACCCGATGCTGCAATACCTGGCGCAGGGCGCCTGCATGGCGCTGGAAGATGCCGTGACCCTGGGCGAAGCCGTGCGCGCCTGCGACTTCGACATGGCCGCCGCCTTTGCGCTGTATCAAACCTCGCGCATCGCGCGCACGGCGCGGGTCGTGCTGTCGGCCCGCGAAATGGGCCGGCTGTACCACGCCAAGGGCGTCGAACGCCTGGTGCGCAACGACTTGTGGCGCGGCCGCACGCCGGCGCAATTCTATGAAGCGCTGGCCTGGCTGTACGGCTGGACGGCGCAAACCTGCCTGGCCGCCACCGAAAAGGAGGCAGCATGACTTCCCAGCAAACGCCTGAACGCGAGGCTTTATATGAGGCCCTGAGCGGCATGCATCTGTCGCCCCTGTGGCAATCCTTGCACACGCTGGTGCCGCCCCATCCGACGGCGCCGTATGCGGCGGCCCTGTGGCGCTATGCCGATATCGCGCCGCAGCTGGCGCGCGCCGGCGAAGTGATCACGGCCCACGAAGCCGTGCGCAGGGTTCTCGTGCTGGAAAACCCGGCCTTGCCGGGCCGCTCGTCGATCACGCAATCGCTGTACGCGGGCCTGCAGCTGATCCTGCCCGGCGAAGTGGCGCCATCGCACCGCCACAGCCAGTCCGCGCTGCGCTTCGTCGTGAGCGGGCAGGGCGCCTATACGACGGTGGCGGGCGAGCGCACCACCATGCACCCGGGCGACTTCATCATCACGCCGTCGTGGACCTGGCATGACCATGGCAATGTGGGTATCGATGGCGTCTGCGAGCCTGTCGTCTGGCTCGATGGCCTCGACATTCCCATGCTGCGCTATTTCGATTCCGGTTTCGCGGAAAACGATACGCAGGACAGCCAGACGGTCAGCCGCCCGGAAGGCCAGAGCTTCGCCCGCTACGGCTACAACATGGCGCCCGTAAAACCCCTGCACCAGGGCGCCACCTCGCCCATCTTCAACTACCCGTATGCCCGTTCGCGCGAGGCGCTGGAACTGCTGTCGCGCACGGACGCCATCGACGGCTGGCACGGCTACAAGCTCAAATACGTGAACCCGCTGACGGGCGGCTCGCCCATGCCGACCATGGCCACCTTCATGCAGCTGCTGCCCAGGGGTTTCAAGGGCAAGCGGGCGCGCAGCACGGACGGCACCATCTACAGCGTCGTCGAGGGGCAAGGCACGGTGACGATAGGCGGGCAGGTGTTTGATTTCGCCCCGCGCGACACCTTCGTCGTGCCGTCGTGGGCTCTTGTCTCCTTCGACTGCCCGCAGGAAGACGTCGTGCTGTTCAGTTTTTCCGACCGCCCCGTGCAGCAAGCGATGGGCGTGCTGCGCGAGCAGTTTTTGACCGATTGATTTTTTTCACAGGACTTCACCATGACCAACTTCATCTTCGCCCCCCAAGCCATCGCCGGCCTGCCCATCGTCGGCAGCGACAGCCAGTTCCCCGTGCGCCGCATCTACTGCGTGGGCCGCAACTACGCCGCCCATGCGCGCGAAATGGGTTTTGACCCGGACCGCGAACCGCCATTCTTCTTTTGCAAGCCGAATGACGACAAGTCCGTCGTCCCCGTCTTCCCCGGCGTGACGGCCACGGTGCCGTATCCGGCGCAGACGTCGAATTACCACCATGAGATCGAGCTGGTGGTCGCCATCGGCAAGGGCGGCAGCAATATCGCCCTGGAAGACGCGGCTTCGCACATCTTCGGCTATGGCGTGGGCCTGGACATGACGCGGCGCGACCTGCAGATGCGCATGCGCGAGCAGGGCCGTCCCTGGGAAATCGGCAAGGCCTTCGACTATTCGGCGCCCATCGGCGCGCTCACGCCGATTGCGGCGTCCGGCGAGATCAGCACGGGCGCCATCGTGCTGGAAGTCGACGGAAAAATCGTGCAGACGAGCGATTTGACGCACCTGATCTGGTCCGTCAATGAAGTCATCGCCAACCTGTCGACCCTGTTCGAGCTGCAGCCGGGCGACATCATCATGACGGGCACGCCCGAAGGCGTGGGCGCCGTCACCGCCGGCCAGACCATGGAGGCGCGCATAGACGGTTTGACGCCGATCAAGGTCGCCGTGCAGTAAACATCCCGGGGCCAGCGCGGCACAGACCGCGCAGCCCAAACGAACAATAACAACGGAGACAAGATAATGACTACCCACGCCGGCACCGACGTCCAGCACTTCCTCGACAGCCACCCGTTTTCCCGCTACCAGAAGCTGATCCTCTGGCTATGCTTCCTCATCGTCGCCATCGACGGCTTCGACACGGCCTCGATCGGCTTCATCGCGCCCGCCATCCGCGCCGAATGGGGCTTGACGCCCGCCGCGCTGGCGCCCCTGTTCGGCGCGGGCCTGTTTGGGCTGATGGCAGGCTCTTTTCTGTTCGGCCCCCTGGCGGACCGCTACGGCCGCCGCCCCGTGCTGATCGTCTCCGTCGCGTTTTTCGGCGCGGCCAGCCTGCTTTCGGCCTGGTCGACGGATCTGACGATGCTGCTGGTGCTGCGCTTCTTGACGGGGCTGGGCTTGGGCGGCGCCATGCCCACTTCCGTGACCATGACGTCCGAATACTGCCCGCAGCAGCGCCGTTCCGGCCTGGTCACCATGATGTTCTGCGGCTTTACCATCGGTTCCGCGCTCGGTGGCCTGGCCTCGGCGCAGCTGCTGCACCTGATCGGCTGGCGCGGCGTGCTGATGCTGGGTGGCGCCTTGCCGCTGCTGCTGGTGCCCGTGCTGCTGCTGGCGCTGCCCGAATCCTTGCGCTGGCTGGTGCTGAAAGGCCGCGACGGCAGCCAGACCATCATGCGCCGCATCGCGCCCACCGTGGCCGCCTTACCGCGCCTGGTCGTCAGCGACAAGAAGCTGGCCGGCTCGCCCATGGCGGAACTGTTCCGCCCCGGCGTCATCGGCGGCACCTTGCTGCTGTGGTCCACGTTTTTCATGAGTTTACTGATCATCTATCTGCTGTCGAGCTGGATGCCGACTTTGCTGAACGGCAATGGCCTGTCCCTGTCGAATGCCTCGCTGGTGACGATGATGTTCCAGGTGGGCGGCACGGTCGGCGCCATCTTGCTGGGCCGCTGGATGGATCGCTACAGCCCGCATAAAGTGCTGAGCATCGCCTACCTGGCCGCCGCCGGCTGCATCGTCGTCGTGGCCTTGTCGGGCAGCAGCCTGGCCTTGCTGGTGCTGGCCGTCTTTGGCGTGGGCTTTGGCGTGAGCGGCTCGCAAGTGGGCGCCAATGCGCTGGCCGCCGCGTTTTACCCCACGTCGAGCCGCGCCACGGGCGTCAGCTGGGCCGCTGCCGTGGGCCGCAGCGGGTCCGTGCTCGGTTCCATGGCCGGCGGCCTGATGCTGACCCTGAAACTCGATAACGAAACCATCTTCTTTTTGCTGGCCATTCCGGCCGTGCTGGCATCCCTGGCCTTGCTGGCCATGGGACGTTTGATGCGCGCCCGGACTGCGGCCGGCGCCGTTCCCGCCCCCCTGAAAGAGAGCACCGTATGAAATTGCATGGCTATTACCGCAGTTCCGCGTCCTACCGCGTGCGCATCGCGCTGAACCTGAAACAGCTGCACCCCGACACGGCCTATGTGCACCTGAGCCGCAATGGCGGCGAGCAGTTCACGCCAGCGTTTTCCAGCCTGAACCCGCAGCACCTGCTGCCCGTGCTGGAGGATGGCGGCGCCGTGCTGACGCAATCCCTGGCCATCATCGAATACCTGGACGAGACGCAGGCGGGGCAAAAGCTGCTGCCCGCCGATGCCCTGGGCCGCGCCCGCGTGCGCCAGCTGGCCATGGTGTGCGCCTGCGACATCCATCCGCTGAACAACCTGCGCGTCCTGAATTACCTGACGGGGCCCCTGGCCCTGTCGCCGGAGCAGAAGAACGCGTGGTACCAGCACTGGACCCATCTGGGACTGGCCGCGCTGGAAGCGGAGCTGGCGCAAAGTCGGCACACGGGCCGCTTCTGCCATGGCGACACGCCGACCCTGGCCGATTGCTGCCTGGTGCCGCAGGTGTACAACGCGCGGCGCTTCCAGTGCGACCTGACGCCGTATCCCACGATCCTGCGCATCGTCGCGCAGTGCGAGGCGTTGCCGGCGTTCCAGCAGGCGCATCCGGATACACAGCCAGACGCAGAATAAAAACCACAAAAAACGGAGACAAGCATGAGAAAAATCAACGCCATCACCATGGCGCTGCTGGGCGCGTGCGCCTGCGGCACCGCATCCGCGCAAAGCGGCGTCACCCTGTACGGAGTGCTCGATAGCTCCGTGGCTTACACGAGCAATGTCAATGCGGCCGGCGACAGCCAGGTGAAAATGCCGACGCTCACGGGCTCATTGCCGTCGCGCTTCGGCGTCAAGGGCGTGGAAGACCTGGGTGGCGGCCTGCAGGCGATCTTTGCGCTGGAATCGGGCTTCGGCGTCGACACGGGCATCGCGGGGCAGGGCGGGAGACTGTTTGGCCGCCAGTCGTGGGTGGGCCTGAAGGGGCGCTATGGCAGCGTGATGCTGGGGCGGCAAATGAATATGTCGTTTTGGGCCACGCAAAAGTCCGACATCATGGGTCCGGCCCTGTTTTCCATCAGCAGCCTCGATCTGTACCTGCCGAATGCGCGCAGCGACAACGCCATCGGCTACCTGGGCACGTTCTCGAACGTGACGGTGGGCGCCACCTACAGCCTGGGGCGCGACGCCTCGGCGGCGGGCGGGCCGGCCGCCACGGGCTGCGCGGGCGAATTGGCGGGCAATGCGAAGGCTTGCCGCCAGATTACGGCCTTGCTGGGCTACGACACGGGCCGCTACGGCGCCACGGCCTCGTACGACATCCTGTACGGCAACGCGGGCGCGGCCAACGGCCTCACGTCGAGCCGCCATTTCGACCGCCGCGTGATCGCCAGCGCCTACGCCATGGCCGGCCAGCTGAAAATCGGCGGCGGCATCATCGACCGCAGCATCCGCGCCGCCACGGGGCCAGTCGATTCGCAACTGCTGTATGTCGGCGCCGCGTATCCGCTGGCGCCCGCGCTGGTGCTCGACGGGCAGCTCGCCAGACTGGCCATCAAGGACAGCCCGAACGATGCCACCCTGGCCACCGCGCGCCTGACGTATCACCTGTCCAAACGCACGGCCATCTACGCCGCCATCGGCCGCATGGACAACGACGGCGCGGCGGCCGTGGCGCTGGACGCGGGCGGCACCGTGGGCGCGGGGCGTACGCAGAACGGCGTGATGGCGGGGATGCGCCACTTTTTCTGAGCGCCGTCCCGGCTTTACCGCGCCGCCAGGGCCGCGGGCGCGGGCGCCTGCCAGCCGCCGCCCAGCGCCTTGTAGGTGGCGACCGCCGCGCGTGCGGCGGCCGTTTGCGCCTGCGCGCGCGCATCCTCGGCCTGCAACAGCTGGGCGTCGGCCTGCAGCACATCGTGGCGGCTGGCCGCGCCCTTGTGGAAGGCCGCCAGCGCCGAGGCGCGCGCGTGCTCCAGCGCAGCGACGCCCTGCGCCAGCAGACCTGCCTGCTGTTCGTATCCGAGCAGTGCCGAACAGGCATTCTCCACGTCTTCCGTGGCATGCAGCACAGCGAGCCGGTAGGCCGCCAGCAGCTCGGCTTCCTGGCCACGCGAAGCCTCGATCTGCGCATCGATGCGGCCGAAATCGAACAGGCGCCAGCGCAGGCCCAGCATGCCGGCGGCCTGGCCGGAGCCGCTGCCGAACAGAGCGCCGCCGGCCGTGGCGCTGCCAAACAAGGCGCCAAAATTGAATTTCGGGTAGTACTCGGCAACGGCCGCGCCGGTGCGCGCGCTGGCGGCGGCCAGGCGCCGCTCGGCGGCGATCAGGTCGGGCCGGCGCCGCAGCAGTTCGCCCGGCGCACCGCCGCCCGCGATGCGCGGCGCGGCCGCGATGATGCCGCTGGCGGGCAGTTCGTGGCCATGGGTGCCGGGTGCCGCGCCCAGCATCACGTCGAGCGCATGCAGCGCCACCTCGCGCGCCGTTTCCAGGCCGGGAACGGCGGCGCGCGCCTGCGCCAGCGATGCTTCGGCCTGCCGCAGGGCCGGCTCGTTCGCCAATCCCTTGTCGTATAGCAGCGTGGCGAGTTCCAGCAGCGCCGCGTCGGTGTCGACCTGCCGGCGTGCGAGGTCGAGCCGCGCCTGCAGACCCTGGATGGACAGGTAAAGGTCCGCCGTTTGCGCCGCCACGGCCAGGCGCGTTGCGGCCCATCCAGCCTCGCTGGCCTCGTAATCGGCACGCGCCGCTTCACGTTCGCGGCGCAGGCCGCCGAACAGGTCGAGTTCCCACGACGCTTGCAGGTTCAATTCCCGCGCGCTGCCGGCGCGGTCATAGCCTGGCGTGGCGTTCAGGACCTGGCCCAGCGGCGTTTGCACCGACTGGTAGGCGCGCGCCGCCTGGCCGCCGATGCTGGCCGACGGCAGCAGCGTGGCGTCGGCCGCCCCGGTGGCGGCGCGCGCCTGCCTGACCCTGGCCTGCGCCTGCTCCAGGTCGAGGTTTTGCGCCAGCGCCACCGTTACCAGACGGGTCAGGCGCGGATCGCCGAAGGCCGTCCACCACTGCCGCAGTTCGGCAGCGTCAGCAGTGTTGGCACCCTCGCGCGCGCCGAGCGCTGCCTGGTGCAGATACTGCGCCGCTTGCGGCATTTCGGGCCGGCGGTAGTCCAGGCCAGCAGTGCAGCCGGTGGCGGCAAGGCCGGCGGCGATCAGCAGAAAGGGGAGGCGCAGGCGAGGCAATGGCATGGTGGTCTTCCAGTTCAAAAGAGAATAATGAGTGACTATAATGCATATTGGTCACTTATTGTGCATTCCGTCGCGGCGCGTTAAGCTGTCGCCATGAATTCCACCACACCCGACACACCAAGCCCGGCACGCGGCCCCGCCGGCCACGACGTGCGCGACCAGATCGTTGCCGCCGCCACCGATTACTTCAGCCGCTACGGCTATGAAAAGACGACTGTTTCCGACCTGGCCAGGGCGATCGGCTTTTCCAAGGCGTATATCTACAAGTTCTTCGAGTCCAAGCAGGCCATCGGCGAGCATATCTGCGCCAGCTGCCTGCGCCAGATCGAAACCGAGGTAAGAAGTGCGGTGGCGGCGGCCGGCCAGCCGCCTGAGCAGCTGCGGCGCATGTTCCGGGCCAGCGTCGAGGCCAGCTTGCGGCTGTTTTTCCAGGACCGCAAGCTGTACGACATCGCCGCCTCGGCCGCCACCGGGCGCTGGCCTGCCGTGCAAGCCTACGAGCTGGCCATGGGCGCCTTGCTGCAGGATATCTTGCTGCAGGGGCGCAAGACGGGCGACTTCGAGCGCAAGACGCCGCTCGACGAGACGGCCAGCGCGATCTACCTGGTGATGCGCCCCTACGTCAATCCCTTGCTGCTGCAACACAGCGTCGACAGCAGCGAAACGGCGGTGCTGCAACTGTCCAGCCTGGTGTTGCGCAGCCTGTCGCCATAGCTTCGCATTAATTTGTGACTGTTGACTTATTTGGTCACTGGTACCAGAATGAGAATCCTGATCACTCATTCATGGGATTCTTATGCGCTGGCGCCGCCTCGCTTCATCTGTAGTCATCTCCACCTTGCCCCTGGCCATGAGTGCCTGCGCCGACAAGGCGCCGTCCGATCCGCGCACCGCCGCGCCGCTGGTGCGCGCCGTCCCGGTGCAGGGCGCCAAAGCGGGCACGCGCAGCTTCACGGGCGTGGTCGCGCCGCGCGTGCAAAGCGATCTTGGTTTTCGCGTGGCCGGCAAGGTGCGCGAACGGCTGGTCGACGCCGGCCAGGCCGTGCGCCGTGGCCAGCCATTGATGCGCCTCGACGCCGACGACCTGCAGCTGCTGGCGCAGGCGCGGCAGGAGTCCGTCACGGCCGACCGCGCCCGCGCGCGCCAGGCGGCGGACGAGGAAGCGCGCTACCGCGACTTGCGCGGCACCGGCGCCATCTCGGCATCGAACTACGACCAGGTAAAGGCGGCGGCTGACGCTGCCGGCGCCCAATTGAAGGCGTCCGAAGCCCTGGCCGGGGTGGCGCGCAATGCGCTGCAGTACGCGCTGCTGCTGGCCGACGCCGACGGCGTCGTGATGGACACCCTGGCCGAACCGGGCCAGGTGGTCGCGGCCGGGCAGGTGGTGGTGCGCCTGGCCCATGACGGCCGGCGCGAAGCGGCGATCCAGCTGCCGGAAACCGTGCGCCCCGCGCTCGGCTCCACGGGCCAGGCCATCCTGTTCGGCAGGCCCGGCGCCGGCGTGCCGGCCACCTTGCGCCAGCTGGCGCAGACGGCGGACCGGCAAACGCGTACCTTCGAGGCGCGCTATGTGCTCGACGCGGCGCTCTCAAACGCACCGCTTGGCGCCACCGTCACCCTGCGCCTGCCCGGCGCGCATGCCGCCAGCGGCACCGTGCAAGTGCCGCTGGCGGCCCTGCACGATGCGGGCAAGGGGCCAGGCGTGTGGGTGATCGCCGGTACGCCGGCGCAAGTGGCCTGGCGTCCGGTGAAGGTGCACGGGCTGCACGATGACGGCGCCGACGTCGGTGGCCTGAAGGCGGGCGAACGCATCGTCGCGCTGGGCGCCCATCTGCTGCACCAGGGGGAGCGGGTCAGGGTCGAACCGGCGCCCGCGGGCGCCGGTT
>NZ_JBWKYD010000034.1:46809-54591 GCF_059423585.1 Janthinobacterium sp. GW460-12-1-14-LB5
CCGGCCCCAGCGGCCGCGGGCGCGGGAGCGCATCCATGAGCGCGGCGGGCTTCAACCTGTCGGCGCTGGCCGTGCGCGAGCGTTCCGTCACCCTGTTCCTGATCTGTCTCATTTCGCTGGCCGGCCTGCTGTCGTTCTTCAAGCTGGGGCGCGCGGAAGACCCGGCCTTCACGGTCAAGGTGATGACCATCGTCACCGCCTGGCCTGGCGCCAGCGCGCGCGAAATGCAGGACCAGGTGGCCGACAAGATCGAAAAGCGCCTGCAGGAGCTGCGCTGGTACGAACGGGCCGAGACCTACACCACGCCCGGACTGGCGTTTACCACCCTGACCCTGCTCGACGGCACGCCGCCCGGGCAGGTGCAGGCCGAGTTCTACCAGGCGCGCAAGAAGGCCGGCGACGAGGCGGCCAATCTGCCGGCCGGCGTGATCGGCCCCATGATCAATGACGAATACGCGGACGTCACCTTTGCCCTGTATGCGCTGAAAGCCAAAGGCGAGCCGCAGCGCCTGCTGGTGCGCGAGGCGGAAACCTTGCGCCAGCGGCTGCTGCACGTGCCGGGCGTCAAAAAGGTCAATATCATCGGCGAGCAGGCCGAGCGCATCTACGTGGAGTTGTCGCAGGAACGTCTGGCTACCCTGGGCGTGCGGGCGCAGGACGTGTTCGCGGCGCTGCACGGCCAGAATGCCCTCACGCCGGCCGGCTCGGTCGAAACACGGGGGCCGCAAGTGACCATCCGCCTCGACGGCGCGCTTGAGGCGCTGCAAAAGATCCGCGATACGCCGGTGGTGGCGCAGGGGCGTACCTTGGCCCTGTCCGATATCGCCACCGTGCGCCGTGGCCAGGCGGACCCGCCCAGTTTCCTGGTGCGCAACGGCGGCGAGCCGGCGCTGTTGCTGGGCGTGGTCATGCGCGACGGCTGGAACGGGCTGGACCTGGGCAAGGCGCTGGACGGGGAAGTGACGGCCATCGGTACCGCCATGCCGCTGGGCATGAGCCTGGCCAAGGTCACCGACCAGTCCGTCAATATCAGCGCGGCCGTCGACGAATTCATGCTCAAGTTCCTCGCCGCGCTGCTGGTGGTGATGCTGGTGTGCTTTATCAGCATGGGCTGGCGCGTCGGCATCGTGGTGGCCGCCGCCGTGCCGCTGACCCTGGCTGTCGTGTTCATCGTGATGGCCGCGACGGGCAAGAATTTCGACCGCATCACCCTCGGTTCCCTGATCCTGGGCCTCGGCCTGCTGGTGGACGACGCCATCATCGCCATCGAAATGATGGTCGTGAAAATGGAGGAGGGCTACAGCCGCATCGCCGCCTCCGCCTACGCCTGGAGCCATACGGCCGCACCCATGCTGGCGGGTACCCTGGTGACGGCCGTCGGCTTCATGCCCAACGGCTTTGCCCGCTCCAGCGCCGGCGAATACACGAGCAATATGTTTTGGATCGTCGGCGTCGCGCTGATCGCTTCATGGGTGGTGGCGGTCGTGTTTACACCCTACCTGGGCGTCAAGCTGCTGCCCGAGCTGAAAAAAGTCGCCGGCGGCCATGACGCGCTGTACAACACGCCGCGCTACCACCGCTTTCGCCGCCTGCTGGGGCGCGTGATCGCCCGCAAATGGCTGGTGTTCTGCACCGTGATCGGCCTGTTCGTGCTGGCCGTGCTGGGCATGGCCATCGTCAGGAAGCAGTTCTTCCCCATCTCCGACCGCCCTGAGGTGCTGATCGAAGTGCAGCTGCCCTACGGCAGCGCGATCGGGCAGACCAGCGGCGCGGCGGCGAAAGTGGAAGCCTGGCTGGCGCGCCAGCCCGAGGCGAAGATCGTCACGGCCTATGTGGGCCAGGGCGCGCCGCGCTTTTATCTGGCGATGGGGCCGGAATTACCCGATCCTTCGTTTGCCAAGATCGTCGTGCGCACCGACAGCCAGCAGGCGCGCGACAGTCTCAAGCGGCGCTTGCGCGCGGCCGTTGCCGCCGGCCTGGCGCCGGAGGCGCGCGTGCGCGTCACGCAACTGGTGTTCGGCCCGTATTCGCCGTTTCCCGTCGCCTACCGGGTCAGCGGCCCCGATCCCGAGGTGTTGCGCGGCATCGCCGACGAGGTGCGGCGCGTGATGCAGGCCAGCCCGATGATGCGTACCGTCAATACCGACTGGGGCACGCGCACGCCCACCCTGCATTTCAGCCTGCAGCAGGAGCGCTTGCAGGCGATGGGACTGACGTCGGCCGCGGTGGCGCAGCAGCTGCAGTTCCTGCTCAGCGGCGTGCCCGTCACCGCCGTGCGCGAAGATATCCGCACGGTGCAGGTGGTGGCGCGCGCGGCCGGCGACGTGCGGCTGGATCCGGCGCGTATCGCCGACCTGACCCTGGCCGGCGCGAACGGCGAACGCATCGCGCTGTCGCAGGTGGGCAGCGTCGAGGTGCGCTGGGAAGAACCCGTGATGCGCCGGCGCGACCGCCAGCCGACGATCACCGTGCGCGGCGACATCGCCGACGGCATGCAGCCGCCCGACGTCTCGGGTGCCATCACGGCGCAGCTGCGGCCCATCATTGACAAGCTGCCAGCGGGCTACCGCATCGAGCAGGCCGGCTCGATCGAGGAATCGGCGAAGGCGACGCAGGCCATGCTGCCCCTGTTCCCCATCATGCTGGCGTTGACCTTGCTGATGATCATCCTGCAGGTACGCTCGATGTCGGCGATGGTGATGGTGTTCCTGACCAGCCCATTGGGCCTGATCGGCGTCGTGCCCACCCTGATCCTGTTCCAGCAGCCGTTCGGCATCAATGCGCTGGTCGGCCTGATCGCGCTGTCGGGCATTTTAATGCGCAATACTCTGATCCTGATCGGCCAGATCCACCAGAACGAGGCGGCCGGCCTGGCGCCGTTCGACGCCGTGGTCGAAGCGACCGTGCAGCGCGCGCGTCCCGTGATCCTCACTGCGCTGGCGGCCATCCTGGCCTTCATTCCGCTGACCCATTCGGTCTTCTGGGGCACCTTGGCCTATACCCTGATCGGCGGCACGTTTGCCGGTACGGTGCTGACCTTGGTTTTCCTGCCCGCCATGTATGCGATCTGGTTCAGAATACGGCCGCAGGCTGTATAGCTTGAATAGCGGGCCGGAGACGCGGGCCTGAGAAAATGCCGATGGCGGCGTTGCGGCTTCCTTGCCGTACTGGCGTACTGTCTGCGTCGCCGCGCCTTGCCCCCGGCATTTTTCAGGTCCGCTTGGCCCGGGGAGCCTGTCTTTCTGACTTGGGCCGTTTCGTGGCTTGCTTGTTTGCTTGTTTTTTGTTTTTTGTTTCTTGTTGCTTGTCTCTTTCTCTAGGCTCCGGCGGCATCCTGTCGGTAGCGCGCCGGCGGCAGCGCGAATTGGGTCTTGAAGAAGCGTGTGAACGCGCTTTGCGAGGAAAAGCCCAGGCGCTCGCCGATTTCCACCACGCTCAGGCTCGTTTCGCGCAGCAAACGGCGCGATTCGCGGCTTTTCGCGCGCAGTTCCAGTGCGCGGAACGAGGTCTGCTCCTGCTGCAGCTGGCGCTGCAGGGTCCAGCGGTTCATCGCCAGGCCGTCGCACAGGGCCGGCAGCAGCGCGGCGCCGTCGGCGTCCCCGGCGCCTTGCCGGCCCAGCAAATCGATGATCGCCTGCTCCACGCGGGCCGAAAACAGCTGCGCCCCCTGCAGCTGCTGCAATTGTCCCTGTGCGTGGCGCAGCGCGTGCGGCGCCAGCATGGCGTTGAACTGGGCGAAGGGCCGGTCCAGCGCTGGCGCGTCGAACGTCAGGGTATTGCGCGCCTGGCCAAAGGTGGCGGCGGCGCCGAAGCACTCGGCAATGGCTGGCGCGAACCACGGCGCCTTGCCCTGGAAGCCGGCATGGAAAGCGGTGGCCGCGCCATCGTCGTAGGCGCGCGCCACCAGCGACAGCATGCGGAAATTGGCCAGCGCCTGCATGGCGCCCCCCAGCGGGCAAAACTCGGACAGGTATTCGATCTCGATGCGCGTCCCATTCTCACTCATCAGCATGAAGTCGAATTCGCCGATCAGGCCCCGCAAGTGCAGCAGCTCGTGCAGCGCGCTGCGCAGGGTGGGGCGGTTGAAGCAGACGTGGGCGATGCCCGAGTAATGCGCGAACCAGTGCGTCACGTCGAGATCGAGCAAGCCGCGGTGCTGCGGCAGTTGCTGGGCGTAGGCCGTCATGCGGCGGTGCCGCTCGGCGTTGATGCGGCCGCCCGGCTCCTCCAGCTGCGCCGGCGTGATGCCCGTCTGGCGGACAAAGTCGGCGGGGTCGTGCCCATCGGCTTGCATGGCGCGCGCGCATTGCTGCGCGATCCGGTTCGAAACCGTGCGCGTATCGGGTTTGTGCAAGGGTGCCTCCTGCTTATTCTGCGTATTCTGCTTGTTGTAGTATTTTTTCACAAATATTAGCACTTTGTAGGAAATTGTTGGTTGTCGTGCCGTCTAACCAAAAATTGTTCTCGCGGGTATAAAACGCGTGCTGTGCGGTCAAGAAACTCACGCATTCTCACGCTATATTGTTTTCGGCCGGCCTTGCTGCCGCGCCTTGATACCTACAAAAACAGTCTTGGAGATAATGATGAATTGCACTATGAAACCGATGGCCCGCATGGTCGCCGGCTGCGTCGCCACGCTTGCCTTGGCCGCCTGCGGCAACGACACCGTCAGCGAGCAATACACGCAGCCCGTGTTCGGCGCCACCACCTATAGCCAGTTGAAAGTCGACGGCTATACCTTCAAGGACATGAACCGCAACGGCAAGATCGACCCGTATGAAGACTGGCGCCTGCCGGCCGAAGCGCGTGCCGACGACTTGTTGTCGCGCATGAGCCTCGATGAAAAGGCGGGCCTGATGATGCACGGCACGGCGCCCACCGTGTCCGACCCTTCCGGCATCGGCCTGGGCGGCGCGTATGACCTCACGGCCCTGCAGGACCTGATCGTCAAGCAGTACGTCAACACCTTCATCACCCGCATGGCGGGCGACACCGCCAATATGGCGGCCCAGTACAACAAGGTGCAGGCGCTGAGCGAAACCTCGCGCCACGGCATTCCTGTCTCCATCAGCACGGACCCGCGCCACCATTTCCAGTACACGGTGGGCGCCAGCGCCGGTACCAAGGGTTTCTCGCAGTGGCCGGAAACCCTGGGCCTGGCCGCCATCGGCGACGATGCGCTGGTGCGCCGCTTCGGCGACATCGCGCGCCAGGAATACCTGGCCGTCGGCATCACGCAGGCGCTGTCGCCGCAGGCGGATCTGGCCACCGAGCCGCGCTGGTCGCGCATCAACGGCACCTTTGGCGAAGACGCGGACCTGGCCAGGCGCATGGTGCAGCACTATATCGAAGGTTTTCAGGACGGCAATACGGGCTTGCATGACGGCAGCGTGGTGGCCGTCGTCAAGCACTGGGTCGGCTATGGCGCCACGAAAGAGGGCTTCGACGGCCACAATTACTATGGCCGCTACATGACTTACCCGGGTAACAATTTTGCTTACCACGTCAAGCCGTTCGAAGGCGCGTTCACGGCGAAGGCGGCTTCCATCATGCCAACCTACGCTCTGCCGGACGGCAATATCACCATCGATGGCATCACCCTGGAACAGGTGGCGGCCGGCTTCAGCAAGACCATGCTGACGGATCTGCTGCGCGGCAAATACGGCTTCGAGGGCGTGATCCTGTCCGACTGGGGCATCACGTCCGACTGCGACGCCAACTGCCGCAACGGCACGGCGCCTGGCGTGGCGCCTTCCTTCATCGGCTTCGGCACGCCGTGGGGCATGGAAGACGCCACCAAGGCCGAGCGTTATGTAAAAGCCGTGACGGCGGGGATGGACCAGTTTGGCGGCGTGACGGAAGCGCCGTACCTGACGCAAGCCGTGCAGCGTGGCCAGCTGACGGAAGCGCGCATCAACGCCTCGGCGCGGCGCATTCTGATTCAGAAATTCAAGCAGGGCCTGTTCGAGCATCCGTTCGTCGATGCGGCCAGGGCGGCCGCCACCGTGGGCAAGGCGGACTTCGTCGAGGCGGGCCTGGAAGCCCAGCGCCGCTCGCTGGTCTTGCTGGAAAACAAGGACAAGGTCTTGCCGCTGGCGGCCACCGTCAAGAAGGTCTACCTGTACGGCATCGATGCGGCCGTGGCGCAGCAGTATGGCTACACGGTGGTCGCCACGCCGCAGGAAGCGGACGTGGCCCTGCTGCGCGTGGCAGCGCCCTATGAAACCCTGCACCCGAACTACATCTTCGGCAGCATGCAGCACGAGGGCCGCCTCGATTACGTCGACGGCAATGCCGACTACGAGGCGATCAAGAACGCGGCCAGGTATGCGCCGAAGACGGTGGTGACCGTGTACCTGGACCGTCCGGCCATCCTCGGCAACGTGCAGGACAAGGCCAGCGCCATCCTCGCCAACTTCGGGGTGAGCGACGGCGCGCTGTTCGACGTCTTGACGGGCAAGGCCAAGCCGCAGGGCAAGCTGCCGTTCGAGCTGCCATCGTCGATGGCCGAAGTACAGGTGCAGAAATCGGACGTGCCGTATGACACGGCCCATCCGCTGTACAAGTTCGGCTACGGGCTGAGGTACTAAAACGCTGCTGTTCAGGCTCGGCGGCGCCAGGCATGGCTGTCCAGCGCTTCGAGGAAGCGCGCAGCGGGCCAGTCCTGCGCCAGCGCTTCGCGCATGATCTGCTGCTGCGTTGGCGGCGCCATGCCGCCGATCGGCTGGTCGCGGTCAAGGTTGCTAGGGAAGGCATAGCCTTCGGCGCAGGCGGCCACCGCGTGGCCGATGCCAATGTCATCCAGGACTCCCTGCGCGCGCAGCGCCTGCAGGGCCGGATACAGGGCGGCGCTCATGGCGCGGCGGTCCAGCGTTTCCATGGCGCGTCCGAACGGCGACGACACTTGCAGCAAGTTGGCCATGCGGCGGATGTCGGGCGAGCGGTTGTGGCCCGCCGCGTGGAACAGGGCGGGGTTGAAGAACACGGCGTCGCCTTTGGACAGGGGCAGCTGCACGCAATGCCGGGCAAAATAGTCGCGGAACGGCCGCTGCTGCCAGGCGAGAAAACCGGCGCGGTAGCGCTGCGAGCCGGGCAGGTACAAGGTGGGGCCGGAGTCCAGCGGCATGTCGCAATGGGCGACTGCGCCCTGCAAGGTCAAAAGGGCCGACATCTGGTGCACGGGCGCCGGGTAGGCGGCGCAGGCGGCCGTGCTCTGAAAGCCCAGGTGGTAGTCGCGGTGCGGCGCCTGCGCGGCTCCGCCCGGGTTGACGACGTTCACTTGCGCCGTTATCTGGTAGGCGGGACCCAGCCAGGCTTCGGCGATCCACGCAAAGACGGGATTGGCGTAATAGCGCGCAAAGGCATCGGGGGCGCGCAGGCACAGCTTTTGCTGGGCATTCCAGATACGGTCGTTCGCACCCGGTTTGGCGAAATGGTCGCCGGCCGCCTGGCCGCTCGCATGCTGTTCGGCGATCAGCGCGTGAAACACGCGACTCACCTGTTCCAGCGTCTCCATGTCGGTGACGGCGCGTTTCAGTACGATGACGCCCGGACCGTCCATCAGCGCCTGGCCCCATTCGGCTTGCAGCGCGCGCAAAGCCAGCGGCTTGCCGGCCAGTGCGCGCACCTGGTCGCAGTCGTAGACGAGGATGTTTTCTTCCGCCGCAGCGGCGTGGGGATAGTCGGCCAGCGCCGTGGATAGGCTGACGGTGCGGATGAAGTCCTGCAGGTCGCAGTGTTCCGGCGTCAGCCAGTAGGGGGCGGGCGGCGCGGCGGTGGCGG
>NZ_JBWKYD010000035.1:0-49066 GCF_059423585.1 Janthinobacterium sp. GW460-12-1-14-LB5
CCCCCGCCGATGGCGCCGCCGCTGCCCTTCGTCTACCTGGGCAAGGCGGCCGCCGACGGCGCCTGGGAAGTGTTTTTGTCGCGCGCCGACAAGACGTATATCGTGCGCGCCAATACCGTCATCGATGGCGCCTACAAGGTCGTGACGATCGCGCCGCCCGTCATGACGCTCACCTATCTGCCGTTGAACCAGGTTCAGCAGCTCAACATTGGAGTACTCGAGTGATGTCTCGTTCCTTTTCACCGGCGCCTTTGCTGGCGTTGCTGGTGCTGCTGTCCGGCTGCGCGGGGCAGCAAGCTTACCGCGACGGGCGCGAGCTGATTGCGCAAGATCAGATCCCGGCCGGCCTGCAAAAACTGCAGGAGGCGCTGCAGCAGGACCCCGGCAACGCGCAATACCGCAGCGCGTATCTGCAGGCGCGCGAACGGGCCACCAGCAGCCGCTTGCAGCAGGCCGAGCGCCAGGCGCAGGCGGGGCAGGGCGAGCTGGCGCGCGCGTCCTTCCTCGGCGTGCTGGAAATCGATGCGCAGAACGAGCGCGCCAGCAGCGGCTTGCGCGCGCTCGAACGCGAACAGCGCCAGGGGAAATTGCTGGCCGATGCGCGCACGGCGTTTGATGCAAAACAATACGACCCGGCGCGCCAGCGCCTGAACGCCATCCTCACCGAGCAGCCGAACCATGCGGGCGCGCGCGCGCTGCTGCGCGAGGTCGATGAAAAAACGGCGCCGCCCATCGTCGAATCGGGCCTGGCCAAGTCGTACAAGCAGCCGATCACCATCGAGTTCCGCGACGCCCCGTTAAAACAGGTGTTCGAGCTGATCGCGCGCCGCTCGGGCCTCAATTTCGTCTTCGACAAGGACGTCAAGGCGGACGCGAAAACGTCGATCTTCCTGAAGAACAGCACGGTGGAATCGGCCGTGTACTTCCTGCTGGTGACGAACCAGCTGGAGCAGCAGGTGATGGATGCGAACACCATTTTGATCTATCCCAATGTGGCGGCGAAAGTGAAGGAATACCAGGAAGTGCTGGTCAAGACCTTTTTTCTGGCGAACGCGGACGCCAGGCAGGTGACCAACACGCTCAAGACGATTTTGAAGACGCGCGACGTGGTGGCCGATGAAAAGCTCAACCTTGTCATCGTGCGCGACACGCCCGAGGCGATCCGCCTGGCCGAGCGCCTGATCGCGCTGCAGGACGTGCCGGAGGCGGAAGTGGTGCTGGAGCTGGAAATCCTCGAAGTCAAGCGCAGCCGCCTGCTGGAACTGGGCGTGGCCTGGCCATCGAGCCTGACCCTGACGCCACTTTCCACCTCGGGCGGGATAGGGCTGACCATCAACGACCTGAATAATCTGAACCAGCGCACCATCGGCGTGAGCGACCTGTCCGTGACGGCGAATGCCAAGAAGACGGATGGCGACGCGAATATCCTGGCCAATCCGCGCATCCGCGTGCGCAACCGGGAAAAGGCGAAGTTCGTCATCGGCGACAGGGTGCCCGTGGTGACCACCACGATTTCGCCGGGCACGGGCGGCTTCGCTTCCGAGTCGATCAGCTACCTGGACGTGGGGCTGACGGTGAACGCCGAGCCGACCATTTATTTGAACAATGAGGTGGGCATCCGCATCTCGCTCGAAGTGAGCAACCTGGGGGCTGCCACCACCACCCGCAGCGGCTCGACCCTGTACCAGATCGGCACGCGCCAGGCCTCGACCATGCTGCAATTGAAGGATGGCGAAAACCAGGTGCTGGCGGGCCTGATCAACAATGAAGAGCGCAGCTCGGGCAACAAGGTGCCTGGCCTGGGCGATATTCCCGTGCTGGGGCGTTTGTTCGGCAGCAGCAAGGACGACAGCCAGAAGACGGAGATCGTGCTGTCGGTCACGCCGCACCTGGTGCGCACGGTGCAGCGTCCGGAAGCGAAGGAATCGGAATTCTCGGCCGGCACGGAAGGCAGCTTCCGCCGCCGTCCCGACATGGCGGCCAGGGCGCCCACGCAGATGCCGGGCACGGTGATCGTGCGTTCCGGCCCGTCGGCCGTCGGCATGCAGCCGGCGCCGGCGCAGCCGCTGATGGCGCCGGGACAGGTGCCGCCGATCGTGCCACCGGCATTGCCGCAAAGCGTGCCCGCGCCGGAAGTGGCGCCGTCGCCCGAACCGGCCGCCTCGCCTTTGCCGATATCGTCGGGCCAGCCCGTGCCGCTGCAGGCGTCGCCCTTGCCGCTGTCGTCGAGCCAGCCGGTGCCGGTCGCCAAATGAGGCTGGCGCGCACGCCCGGCGGTTTTACCCTGATCGAGCTGCTGGTGACCCTGGCCATCCTCGGCGTGCTGGGCACCCTGGTGGTGCCCGTCACGCAGGTGGCCATGCAGCGGCGCCAGGAGCAGGAATTGCGGCGCGCGCTGCGCGAGATCCGCCAGGGGCTCGACGCGTATAAGCGGGCCGGCGACGAAGGGCGCATCGTGCGGGCGCCCGACGCCAGCGGCTACCCGAAAAGCCTGGAGGTGCTGGTCGAAGGCGTGCCGGACCAGCGCAACCCGAAGCGCGGCAAACTGTTTTTCCTGCGCCGCGTGCCGCGCGACCCGTTCAACGCAGACGCGGGCCTGAGCGATGCGCAGACCTGGGGCAAGCGCAGCTACGCCAGCGAGGCGGCTGAACCGCGCGAAGGCGACGACGTCTACGATGTGTACTCCACGTCCAATAAAACGGGCCTGAACAACGTGCCTTACCGTCTATGGTGAACCATGGCTGCTGACATCCTTGCTGCCCGCAGGCGCGGCTTTACCCTGATCGAATTGCTGGTGGTGCTAGGCATCGTGGCGCTGCTGCTGACTCTGGCCGTGCCCCGCTACTTTCCCAGCCTCGACAAGGCGAAGGAAACCGTGCTGGCGGATAATTTACGCAACCTGCGCGCCACCATCGACCAGTTCCACGGCGATACGGGCCGTTATCCCGATTCCCTAGAGCAACTTGTGGAAAAGAAATACCTGCGCGCCATGCCCGTCGATCCCATCACGGACAGCGACGCCAGCTGGCTCATCGTGCCGCCGCCCGACGACACGCCGGGCCAGGTGTATGACGTGAAAAGCGGTGCGCCCGGCAAGGACCGCAGCGGCACGCCGTTTGCCGACTGGTAGCGGCCATGCATCGTCCTGCGCGCCGCCAGCGCGGTTTCACTTACCTGGGCCTGATCATCCTGGTGGCCATCCTGGGCCTGGTGGGGGCGGCCGGGCTGAAGATGGGTTCCCTGCTGCAGCGCCAGGCGGCCGAGCAGGAGTTGCTCGACATCGGCGCGCAGTTTGCCGATGCGTTGCAAAGCTACGCGGGCGCCACGCCCGCCGGCCAGCCGCAGCAGCCGGCGACGCTTTCCGCCTTGCTGCGCGATCCCCGCTTTCCGCAAGTGCGCCGCCATTTGCGCAAGCTGTATGTCGACCCCATCACGGGGCGCGCCGAATGGGGCTTGCTGTACCAGCCGGGCAGCCGCGGCATCATCGGCGTGCATAGCCTGTCGTCGTCCGCGCCCTTAAAAGTGGGCAATTTCGACGCCCGATTCACTGGCTTCGAAGGCAAGGCGCACCTGTCCGAGTGGCAGTTCGTCGCCGGCGGCCCCGTGCCGTCGGCAGGGCTGGCTCTCGTGCCGGCTGAGGTGGACACGGGCAAGCCGCCCGCCTTGTTTCCTCCTGCCGCGCCAGCGTCCGCCGTGCCCGAGGTGGTGCCGCCGGAGGAAGAGGCCGGCGCGCAGCAGGAAGCGGCAAACCCGTTGTAACCATAAGTCAATGGAGCGCGATACAGAGAGAACTATTTTCACTGGGAAATCCTCCGGCATGCGTAACCATTCCATAGAAGAAATACTTATTTTAAATGAAATTTAAATAAAATAATTACAAGTAATTTGATGTCTTTATGATACCATTTTGTTTGGTACTTTCAGTACTCAAGCGATGGCTGGCCCATCTGGCGGCCATAAATTACTTTTAAGGGATAATTTATGAAATTGAAATTTATCGCGGCAGGCATTCTGGCTGCAGCTTCGTTCAGCGCATCGGCGGCGACCTACAATCTGGGTATCCTGGATCCGAGCGGCTTCGATACGCGGGCATCGATCACCACCAATTTTGCCGCCAATTCGGTGGTCGACGATTTGTGGACCTTCAAACTGCTGACCCCATCGTCGACGTCGTTCGGTGCCTTGCAGACGTTTTCCGTTGCCGAAGGCGCGATCAGCAACTTCGCCGCCACGCTGGTGGGCTATGGCGACCTGACCCTGACGTCGGTGGCCGGCATCCAGAGCCTGAGCTGGGCTGGTTCCTTGGGTGCAGGCACCTACGAGGTGCGCGTTTCTGGCTTGAGCGGTTTGCAGAACGGCCAATACGTGGGCACGGTGTCCGCCTTGCCCGTGCCGGAACCGGAAACCTACGGCATGCTGCTGGGCGGCCTGGCGCTGGTCGGCTTCGCGCTCCGCCGCCGCGCTCGCAAGGCTGTTTGATTTTTTCCTGGCCAGAATGACAAAACCCGCCGAGGCGGGTTTTTTTGTTTCTACAACATGCGCAGGACTAGGCGCCAAGTCGAAGACAGTACGCTAGTACGGCGAGACGCAGGCAACAACGTCCTGCGCATGTTGTCACGCGTGGCGCTTGAAGTCGCGGAAGCGGAAGCCAACCGCAAATAACGTCGCAAAGTACGCCACGCCGCACACGGCCACCACCAGGGCCAGCGCGCCGGCCCGCAGCAGCGGATGGGCTTGCATGGCGATCCAGTCGATGCGCAGGGCGCCAGCATACGCCACGCCGCCCATCACGATGAGGGCCGGCAGCAGGCGCGCGAAGAATTTGGCCCAGCCCGGTTTCGGCTGGTAGATGCCGCGCTTGCGCAAGCCCCAGTACAGGAAACTGGCGTTCAGGCAGGCGCCCAGGCCGATCGACAGGGCCAGGCCGGCCACGGCGATGTAGGGCACGAACAGCAGATTCATCAGCTGCGTGGCGATCAGCACGCCGATGGCGATTTTCACGGGCGTGCGGATGTCCTGGCGCGCATAGAACGCGGGCGCCAGGGTTTTTACCAAGATAATGCCGATCAAGCCCAGGCTGTAGGCCACCAGCGGCTGCGTCGACATGGTGACGGATTCGGCCGTAAACTTGCCGTAGTGAAATAATGTCGCGATCAGGGGCGTGGCCAGGGTCGCCATGCCGACGGCGGCGGGCAGGGCCAGCAAAAAGGTCAGGCGCAAGCCCCAGTCCAGCAGGGCCGAGTATTCCGTCTTGTCGCCATCCACGTTGGCTTTCGACAGGCTGGGCAGCAAGATGGTGCCCAGGGCCACGCCCAGCATGGCGGTAGGAAACTCCATCAGTCGGTCCGCGTACGACAGCCAGGAAATGCTGCCTTCGGCCAGGCGCGAGGCGATGCTGGTGTTGATCATCAGGCTGATCTGCGCCGCCGAGACGGCAAACACGGCCGGTCCCATCTTTTTCAGCACGCGGCGCACGCCGCCGTCGGACAGGCCGATGGCGGGATTGAGCGACAGGCGCGGCAGCATGCCGATCTTGATCAGCGCGGGAATCTGGATGGCCACCTGCAGCAGGCCGCCGGCGAACACAGCAATGGCCATGGCGTAGATCGGCTGTTTTAAATAGGGCGCGAGGAACAGCGAGGCGGCGATGAACGACAGGTTCAGCAGCACCGGCGTGAACGCGGGTATCTTGAATTCGCGCCAGGTATTCAGTATGCCGCCGGCCAGGGCCACGAAGGACATGCAAGTAATATAAGGGAACATCAGCCGCGTCATCCACACGGCCGCGTCGAAGGCGCCCGGATCCTTGGACAGGCCCGTGGCGATCGCATACACGAACCACGGCGCGCCGACGATGCCGATGGCGGACACGAGCAGGGTGGCCCAGACGAGGGTGGTGGCCACATGGTCGGCCAGTTGCTTGCTCGCTTCCTGGCCATGCTGGTTCTTGTATTCAGACAGGATCGGCACGAAGGCTTGCGAGAACGCGCCCTCGGCAAACAAGCGGCGCAACAGGTTGGGAATGCGGAAGGCAACGATGAAGGCGTCCGTGTAGGCGCCGGCGCCAAAGGCGCGCGCGAACAGGCTTTCGCGCAATAATCCGGTTACACGGGACAGCATGGTCATGCTGGAAATGGCGGCGAGGGTTTTAAGCAAGTTCATGGGGGCAGATTATAGCCGGGCGCAGTGCCGGAAAACGCTTAAAATATGGTAACAATTGCCGCCGATCCGCTGCCGATTCGCCCTTGCCAGCCCCATTTTCAGGTGTTTTTGGCGTCACACACGGTTTTTTGATTTGCTCCCGCTTGAAAATATCGCTATAATCGAAGGCTGTACAGAATTCTGTTACGCAGACACTAATGTTTGACAGGCACTGGTTTGGCACACATGGTTCGGCAGACGCACAGAACGCACCGGTTGGCAAACACTAATGTTTGCAAACGCACTTTGACCCTGTTTTAGGAAATTCCATGGCAAATACCGCACAAGCGCGCAAACGCGCTCGTCAAGCAGTTAAGCAAAACGCACACAATTCGTCCCAACGTTCGACCTTGCGCACGGCTATCAAAGCTGCTCGCAAAGCGATCCAGGGCGGCGACAAGGCAGCTGCTGCTGCAATCTTCCAGGCATCCGTGTCGACCATCGACCGTATCGCTGACAAGAAGATCATCCACAAAAACAAGGCAGCTCGCCATAAGAGCCGTCTGGCAGCTGCTTTGAAAGCACTGTCCGCTTAATATTCGCCAGCAGGCAAGCCACCACGGTGGCCTTGTCTGTGCCGGTACGCTGGCACTGGTTGAAAAGCAAAAACCCGCAGATTCGTTCTGGCGGGTTTTTTCGCGTTTTTATCCGGATTTTTAAGGCCGCGTCCGCCAGCGGCCGGCCGCCACGGCCTAGCGTGCCGCCGGCAGGTTGCCGATGCTCATGCCCGGCTTGATATTCTTTTGCTTGAACCAGCCCAGGTGCATTTCCAGCGCATAGCGCACGGGCACGGTCTTCGTGGAGCAATGGCTGTCGAGCGTATGCGGCTGCATGTCTTCGATGTTGACGATCTTGCCGCTGGCATCGATAAAGGCCACCGACAGGGGCAGCGGCGTGTTCTTCATCCACATGCATTGCGTGGACGGGTTGCCAAAGACGAACAGCATGCCCGCATTCGCCTCCATCTTTTCGCGGTACATCAAGCCCTGCTCGCGTTGTGCTTCCGTGGCGGCCACTTCCGCCTGGATCAGATGCATGCCGGCCGACAGTTGCACGCCCCTGGTTTGCGCCTGGGCCATGCTGGCGCAAGATAACAAGGCGATGGACAGGCCGAGACGGCGTAGGGAATTTTTCATGGGGCGGGATGGTGGCTGCGAAGCGGCGATTAAGCCATGCTGGCGGCTGCCTGGTCAAGCATGCTGCCTGTCCGCGCCGAAAGCGTGGGGTTACAGCAACATAGTCGCTGCCGTAACCCCGGGGATTGCGCTTACTTCACGGGCTTGCCTGCTTCAGCGGCCGGCTGCTTCGACTTGCGGGACTGGGGAACCAGGCGCGGCGCATCGGTGGCGGCCGAGGCCTTGGTTGATGCGCCCGAACGTGCCGCATCCGTCGCGGCCGACGCATTGACGGTGGCCGACGCCGGCGGCACCGGCTTGACGGCGTCGGTGGCGGCCGAGGCGTGGCTGGCGGCCGAGGCCGGTGGCGGCTTGACGGCATCGGTCGCGGCGGAAGCGTGCACCTTGGCGCCCGATTGCGCCAGTGCAGCGCCAGCGAGCAGGGAAGCGGCCAGGGCCAGGATTACTTTTGTCATCATCTTTCCTTTTCAGTCATGTTAAGGTGGGATGATTTTAATGCATTATCTAAAAATAAATAGTGCTTATTGGCAAAATTCAATGCCGAGGCTGTTTTTTCTTGTCCCGCTCACGCTTTTCCGATGTTCTCGGCCGGCACTTCGCACCATTCTCCTGGCAGCAAGGGGTGGCTGGCCAGCGAGAACGGGCCGATGGCGCTGCGCACCAGGCGCAGGGTGGGCAGGCCGACGGCGGCCGTCATGCGCCGCACTTGCCGGTTTTTTCCCTCTTTTAAGGTGATCGCCAGCCACGAGGTGGGCTTGTCGGCGCGCGCGCGGATGGGCGGATTGCGCGGCCACAGCCAGTCCGGCTCGGCGATGCGCACGGCCTTGCACGGCTTGGTGATGAAGTCGCCCAGGTCCAGCGGCGCCTGCAGGCGCGCCAGGCTGGCCGCATCGGGCACGCCGTCGACCTGCACCAAATAGGTTTTCGCTTCCTTGCGGTCCGGGTGGCTGATCTCGTGCTGCAGGCGGCCGTCGTCCGTCAGCAGCAGCAAGCCTTCGCTGTCGGCGTCGAGCCGGCCGGCCGGGTAGATGCCGGGAATGGTGATGTGGTCGGCCAGAGTGGTGCGGCCGTCCTGCGGCGAAAACTGGCACAGGACCTGGAACGGTTTATTGAAGAGGATGAGTGGCATGCTGGTAGAGGAATTGATGCAAACGATGGTGGCTGCTGGTTGGCGCCGCAAAAGCGTGGCGCCCTGTAAGATACTGGTGCATAATGTGAAATGTAAGTCTTATGTCTTATAGAAGACATAGGCGGTATGGCAACGAGGTTCTTTGGCGCCGTGAATGGCCCGGGTGTTCTTTCCCTGCTAAAGTGCGTTGTTGCCGCCATGTTCGGACTTGTTTTTGTAAACTCTGCAACCGCAGAGCGCGTCGCCGGCCCGTGTTGCCCGCCAGCGGTGTGTCCCACTTCGGAGATCACGATGTATCAACATATCACTGTACCTGCTGACGGCCAAAAAATCACCGTCAACGCCGATTTTTCGCTGAATGTACCAGATAATCCCATCGTTCCCTTCATTGAAGGCGATGGCACGGGCATCGATATCAGCCCGGTCATGATCAAGGTGATCGACGCGGCCGTGGCCAAGGCCTACGGCGGCGCGCGCAAGATCAGCTGGATGGAAATCTACGCGGGCGAAAAATCGACGAATGTGTACGGCCCCGATGTGTGGCTGCCGGAAGAAACCTTGCAGGTGCTGAAAGATTACGTGGTCTCCATCAAGGGTCCGCTGACGACGCCCGTCGGCGGCGGCATCCGCTCGCTGAACGTGGCACTGCGCCAGCAGCTCGACCTGTACGTCTGCCTGCGTCCCGTGCGCTATTTCACGGGCGTGCCGTCGCCCGTGAAAGAGCCGGAAAAGACGGATATGGTGATTTTCCGCGAAAACTCGGAAGACATCTACGCCGGCATCGAATACCAGCAAGGCTCGCCCGAAGCCAAGAAACTGATGGATTTCCTCGTCAATGAAATGGGCGTGACGAAAATCCGCTTCCCGGCCACCTCGGGCCTGGGCATCAAGCCCGTCTCCATCGAAGGCACGCAGCGCCTGGTGCGCAAGGCCATCCAGTACGCGATCGACAATGACAAGCCTTCCGTGACAATTGTGCACAAAGGCAACATCATGAAGTACACGGAAGGCGGCTTCCGCGACTGGGCGTATGCGCTGGCGCAAAAGGAATTCGGTGCCGAGCTGATCGACGGCGGCCCCTGGTGCAAGTTCAAGAATCCGAAGACGGGCCGCGACATCATCGTCAAGGATTCCATCGCTGACGCGTTCCTGCAACAGATCTTGCTGCGTCCGGCCGAATACAGCGTCATCGCCACCCTGAATCTGAACGGCGATTACATTTCCGACGCGCTGGCGGCGCAAGTGGGCGGCATCGGCATCGCGCCGGGCGCCAACCTGTCCGACTCCGTCGCCATGTTCGAAGCGACGCACGGCACGGCGCCGAAGTACGCGGGCAAGGATTACGTGAACCCCGGTTCGCTGATCCTGTCGGCGGAAATGATGCTGCGCCACATGGGCTGGCTGGAAGCGGCCGACCTGATTATTTCTTCGATGCAAAAGTCGATCGCCTCGAAGCGCGTCACCTACGATTTCGCCCGTCTGATGGAAGGCGCCACGCAAGTGTCGTGCTCCGGTTTCGGCGAGGTCATGATCGAGCACATGTAACAAGAGTGGTGGGGCAGGCTGCAGCGCACCCTGCGGACGAAAAAAAACCCCGCTTCAAGGAAACGGGGTTTTTCACATCTGAGGGCCGGCGATGCTTAGGCTGCTTGGATGTTGGAAGCTTGCTTGCCTTTAGGGCCTTGCGTGACTTCGAATTGAACTTTTTGACCTTCTTTGAGGGTCTTGAAACCGTTCATGTTGATTGCGGAGAAATGAGCAAACAAATCTTCGCCGCCATCATCTGGAGTGATGAAGCCAAAACCTTTGGAATCATTGAACCACTTAACTGTACCTGTTGCCATAAAAAGAACTTTCAAAATTAAAACAAATCACACGAGCCATAAAAGCAAGAAGCTTCTTGCCCCCTCCTCGACGTCTCACTTCTTATCAAGCTGTACATTACTGCAACAGTCGATACAGCATTGTTGGCGGAATAAATAATGAAGTCAAGCGCTTTTCCATCGATATTGCCAAATTCTTCACGACAACCAAAAAAGCAACTCTTGATTTTGACAGCAAGGTCGCCATCTGCGCAATATTAAGAAAACGCGTAAGATTGAAAACAATTGGAAAGGCGTAGATATTGCGCATGACAACCACTGTGAAAGCATTAGAATAAGCGTATGGCAACCAAGCACGACACAGAAACCCTGCTGGAGCGGCAAGTGCTGAAGCCGCCACCGCTCTACCAGGTGGCCTTGCTCAATGACGACTACACCCCGATGGAATTTGTGGTGGCCATCATTCAGGAGTATTTCAACAAGGACCGTGAAACGGCGACGCAAATCATGCTCAGTGTTCATCGCTACGGCAAAGGAGTGTGCGGCGTGTTCTCTAAAGATATAGCGTGTACCAAAGTGGAGTTCGTTTTAACGCATGCGCGCAAGGCGGGGCACCCCCTGCAGTGCGTGATGGAGGAAGTATGATTGCGCAGGAATTAGAAGTAAGTTTGCACATGGCGTTTGTCGAAGCTCGGCAGGCACGGCACGAATTCATCACGGTTGAGCATTTATTGCTGGCACTGCTGGACAATCCCTCCGCTGCCGAGGTGTTGCGTGCCTGCGCGGTCAATATTGAAGACCTGCGCAAGACCCTCACCAATTTCATCGGCGATAACACGCCGACCGTGCCTGGCACGGGCGAAGTCGACACCCAGCCGACGCTTGGTTTCCAGCGCGTGATCCAGCGCGCCATCATGCACGTCCAGTCCGCCTCGAATGGCAAGAAGGAAGTCACGGGCGCCAATGTGCTCGTGGCCATCTTCGGCGAAAAGGATTCGCATGCCGTCTACTACCTGCACCAGCAGGGCGTGACGCGCCTGGACGTGGTCAATTTCATTTCGCACGGCGTGCGCAAGGACCAGTCGACGGAAAGTGCGAAAGCCTCCGAAGGCGTGGAAGAAGCGCCAGTCGACGGCCAGCCGAAGGAAAGCCCGCTCGACCAGTTCACGCAAAACCTGAACAAGGCCGCTGCCGAAGGCAAGATCGACCCGCTGATCGGCCGCGAGGAAGAAGTCGACCGCGTGATCCAGATCCTGTGCCGCCGCCGCAAGAACAATCCGCTGCTGGTCGGCGAGGCGGGCGTGGGCAAGACGGCGATCGCCGAAGGCCTGGCTTACCGCATCACGCAAAGCGACGTGCCGGAAATCCTGCAGAATGCCGTCGTGTATTCGCTGGACATGGGCGCCTTGCTGGCCGGTACCAAATACCGCGGCGACTTCGAACAGCGCCTGAAAGCCGTGCTGAAACAGTTGAAGGACAATCCGAACGGCATCCTGTTCATCGACGAGATCCACACCATCATCGGTGCGGGCTCGGCGTCGGGCGGCACGCTGGATGCATCCAACCTGCTGAAACCGGCACTGGCGAATGGTCAGCTGAAATGCATCGGCGCGACCACGTACACGGAATTCCGCGGCGTGTTTGAGAAAGATCATGCCTTGAGCCGCCGTTTCCAGAAAGTGGACGTCAACGAGCCGACCGTCGAGCAAACCGTGCAAATCTTGCGCGGCCTCAAGTCGCGCTTCGAAGAGCACCACGGCGTGAAATACTCGGCCTCGGCCCTGTCGACGGCGGCCGAACTGGCGGCGCGCTTCATCAACGACCGCCATCTGCCCGACAAGGCGATCGACGTCATCGATGAAGCGGGCGCGGCGCAGCGCATCCTGCCGAAGTCGAAGCAAAAGAAAACCATCGGCAAGGCCGAGATCGAGGACATCATCGCCAAGATCGCGCGCATTCCGCCGCAAACGGTCAACCAGGACGACCGCAGCAAGCTGCAGACGATCGACCGCGACTTGCGCAATGTCGTGTTCGGGCAAGATCCCGCCATCGATGCGCTGGCCTCGGCCATCAAGATGGCGCGTGCCGGCCTGGGCAAGACGGACAAGCCGATCGGCTCCTTCCTGTTCTCCGGTCCGACCGGCGTCGGCAAGACCGAGGTGGCCAAGCAATTGGCCTTCATCCTCGGTATCGAGCTGATCCGTTTCGACATGTCGGAATACATGGAACGCCACGCCGTCAGCCGCCTGATCGGCGCGCCGCCGGGCTACGTCGGTTTCGACCAGGGCGGCCTGCTGACGGAAGCGATCACCAAGAAGCCGCACGCGGTCTTGCTGCTCGATGAAATTGAAAAAGCCCATCCGGACATTTTTAATATCCTGCTGCAAGTCATGGACCATGGCACCTTGACGGACAACAATGGCCGCAAAGCCGATTTCCGCAACGTGATCATCATCATGACGACCAATGCGGGCGCGGAAAGCCTGCAAAAGACGTCGATCGGCTTCACCAATTCGAAGCAGGCCGGCGACGAGATGGCCGACATCAAGCGCATGTTCACGCCGGAGTTCCGCAACCGCATCGATGCGACCATCAGTTTCCGCGCGCTGGACCAGGAAATCATCCTGCGCGTGGTCGACAAGTTCCTGATGCAGCTGGAAGAGCAGTTGCACGAGAAAAAGGTCGAAGCCGTGTTTACCGAGAAGCTGCGTGCTTTCCTCGGCAAGAAAGGTTTCGATCCGCTCATGGGCGCGCGGCCGATGGCGCGTTTGATCCAGGACATGATCCGCAAGGCCCTGGCCGACGAACTGCTGTTCGGCCGCCTGGTCACGGGTGGACGGGTCACCGTCGACCTCGACGACAAGGACCAGGTCTTGCTGGAATTCCCGGAACCGCCAGACGCGGCGCCGACGGCAGCACCGGAAACGGTGGAAGTCGAGTAATCGGCCCCTTCGCTTCCGCGCGATCAAAAAACCCGCCCACACAAGTGGCGCGGGTTTTTTTACGTCCTGGCCGCAGGAATGGAAACTGTTGTGTAAATATCCTTGTTTAAAAATAAGTATTGCTTTTGCGTAAGCTATGCAAGAATCAGGATCCCGATGTCGGCCATGCCCCGCATCGTTCCGCTTCCCTGGCTCTTGAAAGATTGCTTAATGAAAATTTCCCGCACTCTCGCCTTCCTCCTGTTGTCCGCCGGCCTGCTGGGCAACGCCGCCGCTGCCGCCGCGCCGGCTGGCAGTTATTTCCGTTTTCCCGCCGTGCGCGGCGATACCGTCGTCTTCACGGCAGAAGGCGACTTGTGGAAAAGCAATATCCATGGCGGCGCGGCGCAGCGGCTGACGACGCATCCCGGCTATGAAACGAACGCGGCAATTTCGCGCGACGGCCAGTGGCTGGCGTTCTCCGCCGCCTACGAAGGGGCGCAGGAAGCGTATGTGATGCCGCTGGCTGGCGGTTTGCCGCGCCGTATTTCCTTTGACAATGGCGGCGTGCTGGTGCTGGGCTGGACGGCGCAGGGCGAAGTGCTGGTCAGCACGCAAAATACGGACGGTCCCGCCTCGCGCCGCATCGTCGCCGCCATCGATCCCGTGAAACAGACGCGGCGCGTGTTTCCCGTGGCCGACGCCAACGACGCCGTGCTCGACGACGCTGGCAAGACGCTGTTCTTCACGCGTTTCGGCCTGGCCATGACGAACGACAATGTGCGCAACTACCGGGGCGGCGCGCATGCCACCTTGTGGCGCTATGATCTCGATGGCAAGGGCGAGGCCGTGCCCATGCATACGGAACCTGCCGTGTTGGAGGGCAACAAGCGCCCCATGTGGTGGCAGGGCCGCGTCTACTACATCAGCGACGCGGGCGGCAGCGACAACCTGTGGAGCATGCTGCCCGACGGTTCGGACCGCCGCGCCCTGACCCGCCACACGCAGTGGGACGTGCGCAATGCGCAGCTGGGCGATGGCAAGATTGTGTATCAATTGGGCGCAGACCTGCGGGTACTGGACCTGGCCGCAGGGACGGACTCATCGCCATTGCCGATCAGCCTTGTCTCCGATTTCGACCAGCTGCGCGCGCGCCAGATCCGCTCGCCGCTCGATACCTTGAGCAATGTCCAGGTGTCCGGCAAGGATGAGCGCATCATCTTGACTGCCAGGGGCCGCGTGAGCATCGCCGGCACGGGCAGCTTGCGCCGCGTCGACATCGCCATTCCCGAAGGGGCGCGGGCGCGCGATGCCGTCTTTTCCAGCGACGAGAAATCCGTGTTCGCCATCGTCGACACGAGCGGAGAGAACGAAATCTGGAAGTACGCGGCCGACGGCTCGGGCAAGGGCGAGCAGCTGACGACGCAGGGAGATAATCACCGCTGGAAGCTGTACCCGTCGCCGGACGGACGCTGGCTGGCGCACACGGATAAAAAGGGCCGCTTCTGGCTGCTGGACCTGGCAACGAAGGGCAACCAGCTGATCGACGATGCGGGCAAGGCGGGCGTGGACAAGCACGACGAGGTGCAATGGTCGCCCGACAGCCGCAACCTGGCCATCGTGCGCGTGGCCAGCAACGAGCAGCGCGAGCAGATCGGCCTGTACAACCTGGCGTCGAAGCAGCTGCAATTCGTTACCAGCGACCGCTACACGTCCGCTTCGCCCGTGTTTTCGCCGGACGGGCGCTGGCTGTATTTCATGTCGGCGCGCAATTTCCAGCTGGCCAATGGGTCGCCGTGGGGCGACCGCAACATGGGTCCCGTGTTCGACAAGCGCATCGGCGTGTATGCGCTGGCGCTGCAGCCGGGCAACCGCTTCCCGTTCCAGCCCGACGATGAGCTGAGCCGCCCGGGAGTGAAGCCGGCCGAGACGGATGATGAAAAGGCGGCCGAATCGGCGGCGGAAAAGGCATTGGAAAAGGCCGGCGGCAAGACGTCCGTGAAAAAGGCGCCGGCAGCGCTGCCGGACGTCGTCTTCAAGGGCCTGGCCGGGCGCCTGTATGAAGTACCGCTGGCGGCGGGCAATTACGGCGCGCTGGCCATGGACGACAAGCGCCTGTATTTCCTCGAGCGCGACAGCGGCGAGAACAAGTTCAATCTGAAAACGCTGGCCATAGGCAATACCGGCTCCAAGCCGGAATTGCTGGTGGCCAATGTGCGCGAATTCGACCTGGCGCAGGATAAAAAGCATTTGTACTACAGGACAGCAACCAGCGCAGCGGCTACGGGCCCGGGCGAGATGCTGGTGATCGAGGCGGGCGCCAAGCTGCCGTCCGACCTGTCGAAGGCGAAAGTAAAAGTCGACGACTGGACGTTTGTGTCGAATCCGCGCCTGGAATGGAAGCAGATGTTCAACGACGCGTGGCGCTTGCACCGCGACTTCCTGTACGACGCGAAGATGCGCGGCGTGGACTGGAAGGCGGCGCGCGACAAGTATGCGCCGCTGGTCGAGCGGGTCACGGACCGCGCCGAACTCAATGATTTACTCGGCATGATGGTGGCCGAAGTGGGTGCCCTGCATTCGCAGATCCGTCCCGGCGAATTGCGCCGCACGGAGCAGGAAGGCGCGCCGGCCGGCCTCGGTGCCGTGCTGGCGCGCACCAGCGAGGGCTACCGGGTCGAACACGTCTACCGCAGCGAGGCGGAATTGCCGTCGGCGCGCGCGCCGCTGGCGCGCCCCGAAGTGGACGTCAACGCGGGCGACGTGATCACGGCCGTCAATGGCAAAGACGTCCTGGCCGCGCGCGACATCAGCGATTTGCTGCTGAACCAGGCCGACAAGCAGGTCTTGTTGCAGGTCAAACGCGGTCATGGCAAGGGCGCGCCGCGCGCCGTCATCGTCACGCCCGTCAACATGGCGAAACAGACGGCGCTGCGCTATGGCGACTGGGAAC
This sequence comes from Janthinobacterium sp. GW460-12-1-14-LB5, assembly GCF_059423585.1. Classification (NCBI taxonomy): domain Bacteria; kingdom Pseudomonadati; phylum Pseudomonadota; class Betaproteobacteria; order Burkholderiales; family Oxalobacteraceae; genus Janthinobacterium; species Janthinobacterium sp. GW460-12-1-14-LB5. The sequence continues at coordinate 16,164 of NZ_JBWKYD010000035.1, forward strand.
TGAGCCGCGCCGAGCAGGTGGCGGCCGTCTCGCAGGGACGCATCGGCTACCTGCACCTGCGCGCCATGGGGGCCAACGACATCGCCTCGTTCGCGCGCGATTTTTATGCCAACATCAACCGCGAAGGCCTGATCATCGACGTGCGGCGCAACAACGGCGGCAATATCGACAGCTGGATCATCGAAAAACTGCTGCGCAAGGCCTGGGCCTACTGGGCGCCGCCGGGCGTGCAGCCGTCGACGAACATGCAGAACACCTTCCGCGGCCACCTGGTGGTGCTGGTCGATGAACTGACGTATTCCGATGGCGAGACCTTCGCCGCAGGCATCAAGGCATTGAAACTGGCGCCGCTGGTGGGCAAGCGCACGGCCGGCGCCGGCGTCTGGCTCAGCGACAATACGCGTCTGGCCGACAACGGCATGGCGCGCGTGGCGGAAAACGGCCAGTTCGGCATCGATGGCCAGTGGCTGATCGAAGGCGTGGGCGTGGTGCCGGACGTCGAGGTGGACAATCCGCCGCACGCCACCTTCAATGGCGGCGACCGCCAGCTGGACGTGGCGCTCGACATGCTGGCGAAAAAACTCAAAGAGCAGCCGCGCCCCGCCTTCCAGGCGCAGCCTATCCCCGCGCTCAAGTAGTCCGGCTACAGGCCGGTGGCGGCCTTGAACTGCTGCGCGCGGCGGCGCGACACCTCGACCACGCTGCCGTCCAGCAGGCGCAGGTCGAGGCCGTCGGTCGCATTCGGCGCCACTTGCGCCACCTGCGCCAGGTTGACGATCTGGCGCCGGTTGGCGCGGAAGAATTGCGCAGGATCAAGCCGTTCTTCCAGCTGGCTCAATGAGCGCAGCATCAGCGGCTGCTGCGCCGCGAAATGCACGCGCGTGTAGTTGCCTTCCGATTCCAGCAGGCGGATATCGTCAAACGCCACGAACCAGCAGCGCTCCCCATCCTTGATGAAAACCTTGCGCGGCGCGGGCGGCGGCACGGCTTGCGCCCGCGCGCCGGCGCGTGCCAGGGCCGTGGCCAGGCGCGCCGCCTGCACGGGTTTTTGCAGGTAGTCGAGGGCGCTGACCTCGAAGGCCTGCAGTGCGTACTGGTCGAAGGCCGTGCAAAAGATGACGTCGGGCGCGTCGTCGAGCGACGCCAGCAGGTCGAAGCCGGAGCCGCCCGGCATCTGCACGTCGAGCAGCAGCAGGTCGGGGCGCAGCTTGGCGATCTGCGCGACGGCGTCGGCCGCGCTGGCCGCCTCGCCGACGATGTCGACGGCACCTTGCCGCACATGCGGCGCCAGCAGGCGCCGCAGCTCGGCGCGCGCCAGGCGCTCGTCGTCGACCAGCAGTACCTTGAGCGGCCGAGCGTTCATGCCTGCTCCGGCAGGTCGATGGTGGCAAATACCCAGCCCGCCTGCTGGCGCAATTCCAGGCTGGCGCGCTCGCCGCAGGCCAGCTGCAAGCGCTGGCGCGCATTGCGCAGGCCGACGCAGGTGGAGTTGCCCGGTGCGCGCAAGACGCCCGTGTTGGCGACCTCGATCTGCAGCATGGCCGCGCCATTCGCGCTGTGGCGCCGCGCCGCGATGCGGATGTCGCCGCCATCGGCGCTCGTTTCCACGCCATACTTGACGGCGTTTTCCACCAGCGTTTGCAGGGCCATGGGCGGCACGCGCACCTGTTCCAGGCCGGGGGCGCTGATCCCGATCGCAAAGCTCACGCGCAGGCGCTCCTCGAAGCGTATCTGTTCGATCGCCAGGTAGGCGCGCACGGCGTCCAGTTCGGCCGCCAGCGGCACCGTCGCGTGCTGGCCAGACTGCAGCGCATGGCGCATCAGGCCGGCCAGCTGGTCGATCATGTGCGCGGCCGCCTCGCGGTCTTCGAAGATCAGCGCGCGCACGCTATTGAGGCTGTTGAAGAAGAAATGCGGGTTCACCTGCGCCTGCAAGGCGCGCAACTGGGCGTCCTTGGCCAGTACTTCCAGGCGCAGCGCCTCGGCCTCGAAGCGGCTGGCGCGGCGCAGCGACTGCACCATCGAGTACAGCACGGTCCAGATCAGGAAGATGGCGCTCCAGGTGACGAGCGCCGGCGGCAGCCAGGCCAGGCTGGTGACGGGGCCGAACGGCTGCAGCACGGCGTAGCCGGCGCCCGCGCTCAGGCTCTGGATCAGGCCCAGCAGAGGAAGCACGGGGAGGATGCGCTGCCAGGCGAAGCGGCCGTCGATCCAGCCGCGCCGCCGCAGGAGGCGCCGCCACGCCATGGACAGCAGCAGGCCGCTGGCGCCGCCCCACCAGCAGACGCCAAGAATGGCCCAGCTCATGGGGGCGCGGCTCAGGCTCAGCAGCGCCAGCAGGGCGGCCCCATTCCAGCCGGCCAGCTGGAAGGTCCAGTACCAGTTCAAACGGGTCAGCCAGGAACGGGGCGCTTGTGTCATGGCTGCCTGTCAGTCGAGGAATTGCCCGATGCGGCCGAGCATCCAGTCCGGCTGGTCATACATGATGAAATGGCGCGCCGTGTCGGCCAGCGCGATCTGCACGCCCGGCAGCTGCGCGTACTGCTGCTGGAAGGTGGCTTCGATGGCGGCGCGCGGCGCATAGTCCTTGTAGGCGATCCAGGTGCCCAGCACCAGGGCGGGCGACTGCACTTTCGCCACGTCCTGGCGCAGGTCGCTGGCCATCAGCGTGCCCATGGCCTTGATCACCGTCTCGCGGTCGGAGCGCTGGCCCCAGCCGATGATGCGCTCCACGTCGGCTGGCGCGCTGGCCATGCTGGTGACCGCGCGGCGCTGGCTGGCGGCGTAGGTGGCGTCATCCTGTGCGCGCATGGCCGATTGCATCTGCGTTGCCATGGCTTGCAGCTGCGGCGGCGTAATGGACGGCAGTTGCGTCGCGCCCAGCGCGGGCAGCGAGTCGACGATCACCAGCTTGCCCGTCCGGGCCGGATGGTCGATGGCCATTTTCAGGGCCAGAAAGCCGCCCAGGCTATGCCCGATGATGGCCGGTTGTCCCAGTTTATTCACTGTGATGTAGTCGGCCAGCTGCTGCTCCGCCTGCGCCAGCAAGTCGCCATCGACGGGCGCCACGCCGGCAAAGCCGGCCAGGGTCAGCACGTGGCATTGACGCGCGGTGTGCGGCGCGCACAGGCGCGCCACCGTGCCTTGCCAGACTTCGCCCGACGACGCCAGGCCGGGAATCAGGATCAGGGGGCGGCCTTGTCCGGTGACCTCGACCGTGAATGCGGCAGGTGCAGCGGCCTGGCTGGCGCTGGCCAGCAGCGCGGTACTGAGCAAGATCAATGTTTGCAGTGTTCGTTTCATGGGGTACTCCTCCTTGACGACCATGCTAGCGGCGCGGGCGCCCCGCAGCCAGCGCCGCGGGATGAGCGGCGCCAGGGCGGGATGAGCGGTTCAGATCCATTCATCCTGGTCCTGGCAGTGCTCGGGAAGGTAGGTCAGGTATTGCACCATGCGCGGCGCCGGGCCGCGGTTGGGCGTGGCGCAGTGGGGCAGGGCCTGGTGCCAGATGATGAAATCGCCGGCCATGCCGTCGACGGGCACGGGCCGCAAGGCCTCGACGGCCCATTCGCGCGGCTGGCGGCCCGGCGGCACTTGCCGCAGCCAGTCGGCCACGTGCCGCTGGAAGCCGGGCACGCAGTGAAAGGCGCCGTGCTGCGCGGGACAGTCGCTCAGGTACAGCATGCCTTGCAGCTTGAACGGAATCGGCTGTTGCAGGCTGACGTCCCAGTGCAGGGCGCTGCCGAGGAAGCGGTGCTGCGGCGTTTCCGGCGGGTTGAAGCTCACCTTGTCGATGCTGGCGTAGATGCCGGTGCCGGCGCCTGTGCCGCTGTCATATAGCTGCTGGCAGGCGTGGCGGACATGCGCGCTGTGGCGGTTTTCCTCGAGGGCCGGATGGTCGGAAAACTGCAGCATCAGGCCCCGCTTGCCCGGGTGCGGCTGGTACCACGACGCCGGCTCGTCGGGCGAGGCGCCCAGGTAGTCCCAGATGGCCGTTCGGGCGGCGGCGCACTGCGCGCGCGGCACGGCGCCGCGCAGCACCAGATAGCCGTGTTCTTCGAAATGGCGCAGCTCGGCGGCGGACAGTACATCCTGGTGCGCGCTGGCGGCATGCGCCGGGCGTGGGCGCGTGCGCGCGGCGATCCAGTCCGTGTAGGCTTGCAGGGTCGGGCGTTGCTGATACAGGAAGTGCAGCGCGTCTTCCATGGAAATGCCGCGCGCGTACAGCGCCTGGATGTCCCCGTGGTCGCGCGCCAGCCCCTGCTTGCCCGTCGCGCCAGCGTGTCCCGTGCAGCGTTGCCATAAGTCGTGCAGGTGAGGCCAGTCGTCCATGGTGTTTTTCGTCCGGGTGAAAAAATCAGCTGGCGCGCAGGCGGCGCCACAGCGTGGTGCGGCTGATGCCGAGGTATTGGGCGGCGGCGTCGCGGCGCCCGCCGAAGCGCGCCAGCACCGCGCTGGCGCTTTCGTCTTCCAGGCGCGGCGCGATGGCGACGGCCGGCGCCGGCGGCAGCGCCGCCGTGCTGGCAGCGTTGCCTAGTTCCGGCGCCACGCCCAGCACGAAGGCGGGGGTGAGCGCCTGCAGCGGCTCGGCGGCCAGGAACAGCGCCAGGCGCTCGGCCAGGTTGCGCAGCTCGCGCACGTTGCCGGGCCAGTCGTAGCGGCGCAGCAGCGGCGCGCAGGCGATGATTTCCGCATGCAGGTTGGGGTGCGGACGGGCGCCCAGCGCGGCCAGCGCGTTTTTCAGCGACCACTCGGCCAGGCCCGGAATGTCGCTGGCGCGCTCGCGCAAGGCGGGCAAATGCAGGCGCAGCACGGCCAGGCGGTAGAACAGGTCGGCGCGGAAGCGTCCTTCGCGGATGCGCTGCTCCAGGTCGCAGTGCGTGGCGCTGATGATGCGCACGTTGATGGCGATGGGCCGCGTGCCGCCCACGCGCACCACTTCGCGCTCTTCCAGCACGCGCAGCAGCCGCGTTTGCAGGGCCAGCGGCATTTCGCCGATTTCGTCAAGGAACAGGGTGCCGTGGTTGGCCGCTTCGAACAGGCCCGCATGGCCGCCCCGGCGTGCCCCCGTAAACGCCCCGTCCTCGTGGCCGAACAGCTCCGATTCCAGCAAGGACTCGGCGATGGCGCCGCAATTGATGGCGATGAAGGGCCGGTTCGCGCCCAGGCTGCGCGGGCTTTCGCGGTGGATGGCCTGCGCCACGAGTTCCTTGCCGCTGCCCGTCTCGCCCTGGATCAGCACCGTCGCCGGCGAGCGGGCATACAGCACCACCGACTGGCGCAGCGCCTCCATCGCCTCCGATTCGCCGCGCAAATCGTGCAGGCCGTGGCGCGCGCGCAGGGTGTCGGCCACCACCGCGCGCCGTCCCCGGTTCGATTCGATCTGCGTCAGGCGCGCCAGCTCCAGCGCGTCGTCGAAGGCGCGCCGGATGGCCGTGGCCGAATACACGAAGACGGCGGCCAGGCCCGCCTCTTCGGCCAGGTCGGTGACGAGCCCCGCGCCGACGACGGCTTTGACGCCGGCCGCCTTCAGTTCATTGATCTGCGCGCGCGCGTCTTCCTCGGTGGCGTAGGTGCGCTGCGCGATCTGGAAGCCGAAGGTGGCGGCAAATTCGCCCAGTTCCGGCATCGGATCCTGGTAGGTGACGACGCCGATGTGCGGCGAGATGCGCCGCGCGCGCGCCAGTGCCTGCATCACGTCGTAGCCGCTGGCCTTGGCGATGATGACGGGCACCGACAGCCGGCCTTTCAGGTAGGCGCCGTTCGAGCCGGCCGCGATGACGGCGTCGCAGCGCTCCGTGGCCATGCGTTCGCGGATGTGGCGCACGGCGTCGTCGAAGCCCAGGTTGATCGGTTCGATCGTCGCCAGGTCGTCATATTCGAGCGTGATGTCGCGGAACAGGTCGAACAGCCGCGAGACGGAGACGGTCCAGATGACGGGTTTGTCGCGGTGGTCGAGCGGAGGTTGGGGAGGGCGGCGCATGCTTTATTCTAAACGATTTGTTTCATTTTCTTGCCATGCAACGCCGTTGCAACGGGCGTGTTGCACGTGCTCTGTGGTGTTTCAGATATTGCCAATAAGGAATATGAAAAAACCGCCGGAAACTGGTTTATGATCTAGCAGCACCATGATGCTTGGAAGAATATGTTTCCCAGGCGCATGTTCACTTTGCCGTTAACCATCCATGGTGTCCATGAACCGCGTACCGACCAGTCCCGATTTCATCGCCGATGCCTTGCAGCTGATCGCCTTGCCCGCTTGCGCCTGCGATGCCTGCGGCATGGTGGTGGCCGCAAATGGCGCCTTGGGCGCCTTGCTGGGCAGGGACGTGTCGGGCCGCCTGCTGGCCGACTGTTTTACGGACGCCTACCGCGCGTCGAGCAGCAGCATGCTGCGCGGCGCGCTCGGTGCGGCCGGGCGCGAGCGGCACTGGGACAGCAGCCTCGAAGGGGACACGGGCGCCATCGCCGTGCAGGTGTGGGCCAGGCCCCTGCTGGTCGGCGACGGCTTGCCGGGCGCGACCCTCGTGTTTGCCGACATCAGCGTGCAGCAGCGCGACCAGCAAGCCTTGCGCAAGACCTTGCTGGAACAGCAGGCCATCCTGGAAAGCGCCGCCGTCGGCATCGTGTTTTCCAAGGGCGGCTTCATCGAAGAGTGCAATATCCGCGCCGCCGAAATGCTCGGCTATGCGCGCCACCAGCTGACGGGCATGCCGGGCGCGGTGCTGTACCGCTCCGCCGAACATTGCCGCGCCCTGGGGCTGGAAGCGGCACCGCTGCTCTCGAAGGGCAAGCCCTACCGCACGGAGCTGGAATTGCGGCGCCAGGATGGCACCCTGTTCTGGAGCCGCCTGCACGGGCGCGCCGTCGATCCCTTGAATACGCATGACGGCACGGTATGGATTATCGAAGATATCAGCGACCACCGGCGTGACGAAGATCAATTGCGCCGCGCCATGCTGGAAATGCAGGCCGTGATGGACAACGCGCCCCTGGCCATCGGTTTTCAGCGCGACAAGGGCGTGCTGCGCTACAACCGGCGCTTTGCCGAATGCTTCGGCTTCGACGGCGACAGCGGCGTGGGCCTGGCCGTCGCCGACCTGTACCCGTCGCGCGCGGCGTATGACAATGTCGTGCGGCAGGCCGCGCCCCTGCTGCGGCGCGGCCTGCCGTTCCAGGGCGAGATGGAGATGCGCCGGCGCGACGGCTCGACGTTCTGGGCGCTGGCGTATGGCTATGTCCTCAATCCGGAGAACCAGACCGACCGCGGCCTGCGCGACACGATCTGGCTGTTCGACGACCGCAGCGCGCAGAAGGCGGCCGAGGAGGCCACGCGCCAGCTGATGCTGGAGCAGCAGGCCATCCTCGACAATGCCTCCGTCGGCATCCTGTTTTCGCGTTCGCGCCTGATCCTGCGCTGCAATCCCCGCTTCGCCGAAATGTTCGGCTACGCGCAGGACGAGATGACGGGCATGCCCGCCGCCGGGCTGTTCCCCTCGCCCGCCGCCTACGAGGAGTTTGGCGTGCAGGCCACGCCGCTGCTGGGACAGGGCTTGCCGTACGAGCAGGATGAATCGCTGTTCCGCCGCCGCGACGGCAGCCTGTTCTGGTGCCGCATCCGCGCCAAGGCCGTCGACCAGACGCACAGCGAGCAGGGCGCCATCTGGATCCTCGAAGACATCACCGCCAGCCGCCAGGCGCAGATGGAAGTGGCGGCCATCATGACGAATGCCTCGGTGAGCATCCTGTATACCAAGAACCGCCAGATCACGCGCTACAACCTGGGCTTTGCCGCGATGTTCGGCTATAGCGGCGACGAGGCGCTGGGCTTGCCCGGGCGCGCGCTGTACGTGTCGCAGCAATCCTACGAGCTGCTGGGCGCGGCGGCCTTCCCCTTTCTGTCCGTGGCCAAGCCCTTCCAGACGGAGGTGGAAATGCAGCGCCGCGACGGCAGCACCCTGTGGGCGCAGCTGATCGCCTACGTCGTCAATCCGGACGATCCCGCCGCCGGCACCATCTGGATCATCGAGGACCGCACGGAAGCGAAGCGCGCCGAAGAATCGCTGCGCAACGCGCTGCTGGAAAACCAGGCCATCCTCGACAGCGCCGTGCTGGGCATCTCGGTGGTGGAGGGCGGCCACAATTTGCGCGCCAACAGCAAGATGGAAGAGCTTTTCGGCTATGGGCCCGGCGAGATCAACGGCCTGTCGGTGCGGGCCCTGTACCCGGACGTGGCGGCATGGAAGGCGGCGCGCGGCGAAACGGCGCGCGATTTCGAGGCGGGCAGGGTGCACATGTCGGAGTACCAGCTGGTGCGCAAGGATGGCAGCCGCTTCTGGGCGCGCCTGTCGGGCCGGCCGTTTGATCTGGCGCATGCGCATGGCCGTTCCGTGTGGCTGGTCGACGACGTGACGGCGCGCCGCGAGGCGGCCGAGGCGGTGCGCCGCGCGCGCGACGAGCTGGAATTGCGGGTGCAGGAACGCACGGCCGAACTGGCCGGCGCCAACCTGCTGCTGCAGGGCGAGATCGTCGAGCGGCGCCAGGCCGAGGCGCGGGTGCACCACATGGCCTACCACGACAACCTGACGGGCTTGCCGAACCGCGCGCTGCTGTCGGACCGGCTGGAACGGGCCATGCTGGCCGCGCAGCGCTCCGGGCGCAAGCTGGCCGTGATGTTCATCGACCTGGACCGCTTCAAGACCATCAACGATTCGCTGGGCCACATGACGGGCGATCTGCTGCTCAAGGAAGTGGCCGCGCGGCTGTGCGGCGCCGTGCGCGCCAGCGACACGGTGGCGCGCCTGGGCGGCGATGAATTCGTCGTGCTGGTGCCGGGCATCCGCGGCGGCGAGGAAGCGGCGCGCGTGGCCGAGAAGATCATCGAGGCGCTGACGCCCGCCTTTCCGCTCGACGGCCATGTGCTGCATGTGACGCCATCGATCGGCATCTGCGTGTATCCGGACGATGGCGGCGACGTCGACGCCCTGATGCGCCATGCCGATGCGGCCATGTACCACGCCAAGGGCAATGGCCGCAACAACTACCAGTTCTTTACGCAGACGATGAACCAGGCGGCGGCCCTGCACTTCGACCTGGAAAGCAGCTTGCGCACGGCGCTGGCGCTGCAGCAGTTCGAACTGTTTTACCAGCCGATCATCGATATCGCCACGCGCCGCCTGCACGGCATGGAAGTGCTGCTGCGCTGGCGCCGCCCTGGCCACGGCCTGGTGCTGCCCGACCGCTTCATTCCCATCATGGAGGAAAACGGCTTGATCGTGCCGGTGGGCGAGTGGGTCATGCGCCAGGCGTGCGAGCAAAGCATGGCCTGGCAGCGCCAGGGCTTGCAGCCGGTGCCGCTGGCGGTGAATCTGTCGCCGCGCCAGTTCATGCACAAGGGTCTGGTGGCGGCCATTGGCGCCGTGGTGCGGGAAACGGGCATCGATCCGGCGCTGCTGGAGTTCGAGATCACCGAGACGGCGCTGATGCAGCACGGCGAGCATACCCTGGAGATTTTGCGCCAGATCAATGGCATGGGCTTGCGCCTGTCGATCGACGATTTCGGCACCGGCTATTCCAGCCTGGCCTACCTGAAGCGCTTCCCCGTGAAGAAGGTCAAGATCGACCGCGCCTTCATCAAGGACCTGGAACACAGCGCGGAAGACCGCGCCATCGTGGCCGCCATCATCGCCCTGGCCGACAGCCTGCAATTGTCGGCCGTGGCCGAGGGCGTGGAGACGGAAGAACAGTTCGCCCTGCTGCAGGCGAACGGCTGCCGCTATGCGCAGGGCTATCTGTTTTCCGCGCCGGTACCTGCAGCGAATGCGCAGGTGTTATTGGAACGCGTATCTGGTTAGTCGATGGTGGCGACAACCGGCGCATGGTCGGACGGCTGCTCCCACTTGCGGGGCACGCGGTCGATCACGCAGGCCGTACAGCGGGCGGCGAGGGCGGGCGAGAGCAGGATATGGTCGATGCGCAGGCCCTTGTTCAGGCGGAAGCCCAGCTGGCGGTAATCCCACCAGCTGAACGATTTTTCCGCCTGCTCGAACAGGCGGAAGGCGTCCGTCAGGCCGATGTCGAACAGGCGCTGCAGGGCGGCGCGTTCCTTGTCCGAGACCAGTACCTGGCCTTCCCAGGCGACGGGGTCGTGCACGTCGCGGTCGTCGGGCGCGATATTGTAGTCGCCGACGACGGCCAGTTGCGGGTGCTGCTGCGCTTCTTCGGCCAGCCAGTCGTGCAGGGCGGACAGCCAGCCCAGCTTGTATTCGTATTTGTCCGAGTCGACGCTCTGGCCGTTCGGCACGTAGGCGCAGACGACGCGCACGCCACCGATGGTGGCGGCCAGGATGCGCTGCTGCGCATCCTCATAGCGCGGGTTGTTTTTCACTACGTCGGTGATCGGCAGCTTCGACAGGATGGCTACGCCGTTATACGTTTTCTGGCCGCTGAAGACCACCTGGTAGCCGGCCGCCTCGATCTCTGCGACGGGGAACTTGTCGTCCGTGAGCTTGGTCTCTTGCAGGCAGAGTATGTCGACCGGGTTGTCGGTCAGCCACTGCAGCACTTGCGGCAGGCGCACTTTGAGCGAGTTGACGTTCCAGGTGGCGAGTTTCATGGGAAAAATCCTTGCTTGAATAGGTGACGATGGGGTGTCGATAGGCGCGAATCTTACCGCATGCGCGTCGACGGCGTCCTGTCGCGCTTGTTGCGCACCACCTTTATTTGCTCACAGGGAAAAAGATATTAATAAAGTATTTATATTTAACCAATCGTGGCGCATGAATATTATGTTTTTGTGTATCATTGATCAACCCCTATGTTTGATTTGGCATAAGTGGCTGGCATGGCAGGCTGCGTCTCGCCGTTTAACGCGACAAAGGTGTAAAGTTTCTCGCTAAAACGCGATAAAAACTACTAAAATGGCACAATGTAACAACTGTGTCACACGGCTTTGTTACAGCCAAGTTAAGAACCGAACAGGAAGCAGTTGTAATTAGTTGTAATTGCTATTCCGATTACATGACCACTGTGCCCGGGGCGGAACGTCAATTCCGCCCCTGGCGCCGCCAGACTTGTTATATAAATTGCAGTACTATATCTATGAGACTGTTTTGCGACATCAATAGATGGTACTATTTTGAAATGTTGCAGTTTTAATAGTGAGACTTGCGCGTAGCATTTGCAAAGGAAGAAAATGCGAACTGCATTTGAAGCGTGGGCGCAGCGTGACGGCCACATTGTGCGGCGAAGAGAAGATAAACCGGATGAGTACCTGATTTTCGAGACCCAGCGCCGCTGGGTTATCTGGCAGGCGGCTCTGACGCATGGCAAGACGGCTGCCAAGCCGCGCGTGAGCGCGGCCGAAAAGGCGGCGAAAGCCCAGCGCGCGCTGGAAATGTCGTCCGACGAGGCAACCGTGCGCAACAAGGTGCTCAATGAGGTGCTCGACGCCTTCAGCGGCGCCGATGGCGCTGCCGGCATGGAAGGCATACTGAAAGTGATCCAGGGCCTGAAGATGAAGCAGAAGGCGCTGGCCGACGACAAGAGCGAAGATTCCACGGCTTGAGGGGGCGGCGATGCGTTATCGGCACTACAAGGGCGGCATTTATGAACTGGTGTGCGAAGCCACGCTGGAAGCGGATCTGACGCCGATGATCGTGTATCGCGCCGCCGACGGTTCCATCTGGACCCGGCCGAAAGACGTGTTCTTTCAGCTGATCGAGGTCGAAGGCGTCATGGTCCAGCGTTTCGCCCCCATCAACTGATGGCCGCCTGCGTGCGTGCCCGGGATTTTCTTCATGCGTAAATTGCTGCCTGCCGCCCTGGTGCTGGCCTTTGCCTGCGCCGCGGCGCATGCCGAAACCATCGGTTCGGTCGACACGGTGTTCAAACTGATCGGCCCTGACCATAAAATCGTCGTCGAAGCGTATGACGACCCGCGCGTCGCCGGCGTCAGCTGCTATCTGTCGCGCGCCAAGACGGGCGGCATCAAGGGTGCCGTCGGCCTGGCCGAAGACAAGGCCGATGCGGCCGTGGCTTGCCGCCAGGTGGGGCCGCTGCAATTCAAGGGCAAGCTGCCGCGCCAGGAAGAAGTGTTTACCGAGCGCGCCTCGATCTTCTTCAAGCACGTGCGCGTCGTGCGCATGGTCGACAGCAAGCGCAATGCGCTCGTCTACCTCGTATATTCCGACCGCCTGATCGAGGGCAGCCCGAAAAACAGCGTCACCGCCGTCGCCGTGCCTGGCGACCAGCCGATTCCCGTCCGTTAAGCGAGCTTCCCATGCGCGTGCCGCTGTCTGCCCCCCTTGCCGCCTTTGCCGCCGGGACGCTGCTGCTGTTCGGCCTGGGCGGCTGCGCCACCCTGACGGGCAATACCGAGCAGATGGTGCTGGTGCAGACCATCCAGGACAACCGCGAACTGACGGGCGCCGGCTGCATCCTCAGCAACGACGTGGGCAAGTGGTTCGTCACCACGCCCGGGCGCATCACCATCCGCAAGAGCCAGGAACCGTTGAAAGTCGACTGCCGCAAGCACGGTTCGCCCGCCATCGCGACGGACGACCACATCGATCCCAAGCTCAATGGCAGCGTCTGGGGCAATGTCATCCTGACCCTGGGCGTCGGCTATTTCGTCGACCGCAATACGGGCGCCGGCTTCGACTACCCGTCCATTTTGACCATCGTCATGCAGGACCCCGCGCGCCTGGCGCCTCCGCCCGCACCGGTTGCCGCGCCGGCGCCCCCGGCCGCCGTGCCGGAAACGGTGGTGCAGCCGAAGGTGGCGCCGTCGCCGTTGCCCAATCCCGTCGTCTACTGATTAATATCCCACGCATGAAAAAACCGCCAGGGTCAGTGACCGTGGCGGCTGCCTTCTTACGTAGCGACGCCTGACAAAACCGTAGCGAGCGGGAGCTAGTGGTGGCCGAGAAGCGCAGCTGTACTTTATGTACAGCGAGCATCGCCGGCCGCCAATAGCCCCGCGCAGCAGGTTTGGTCTGGCGTTCTCTTACACGCGGTTGATGAGGAACGTCGTCAAGAGTGGCACCGGACGGCCGGTCGCGCCCTTCGAGCCGCCCGATTTCCATGCCGTGCCGGCGATGTCCAGATGCGCCCAGGTGTACTTCTTGGTGAAGTTTTCCAGGAAGGCCGCTGCCGTCACCGAACCGCCGCCCGGCGTGCCGATGTTGGCCAGGTCGGCGAAATTCGACTTCAGCTGCTCGTTGTACGCCTCTTCGATCGGCATGCGCCATGCCGTGTCGCTCGATTGCTTGCCCGCTGCCAGCAGTTCATTGGCCAGCTGGTCATGCGCCGCATCGCTGCGCGTAAACAGGCCGCTGTTGTGGTGGCCCAGGGCGACGACGCAAGCGCCCGTCAGCGTGGCGATGTCGACCACGGCTGCCGGCTTGAAGCGTTCGGCGTAGGTCAGCGCGTCGCACAGTACCAGGCGGCCTTCGGCGTCCGTGTTCAGCACTTCAATGGTCAGGCCGTTCATCGAGGTGACGATGTCGCCCGGCTTGGTGGCGCGGCCCGACGGCATGTTTTCGCACGCGGCGATGACGCCGATGACGTTCAGCTTCAGGTTCATTTCGCCGATGGCGCGGAAGGTGCCCAGCACCGAAGCGGCGCCGCACATGTCGTACTTCATTTCATCCATGCCGGGACCGGCCTTGATCGAAATGCCGCCCGTGTCGAAGGTGATGCCCTTGCCGACCAGGACCACCGGCGCATCCTTGGCCTTGCCGCCCATGTGCTTCAGGACGATGAACTTCGGCGGCTGCTCGCTGCCGTTGGTGACGGACAGGAAGCTGCCCATTTTCAGCGCTTCGAGCTGTTTGCGGTCCAGCACTTCGACTTCGAACTTGTAATCCTTGGCCAGCTGCTTGGCCGTGTTGGCCAGGTAGGTCGGATTGGCGATGTTCGCCGGCAGGTCGCCCAGGTTGCGCGTCAGGTCGGAACCGTTGGCGATGGCGATGGCTTGCGCCAGCGCGCCGCGCGTGGCTGCCGTTGCTGGCGCCGACAGGACGATCTTGCGCACGCCTGCTGGCGCCGGATCTTTTTTGCTTTTTTGCGAGTCGCAGCGGTATTCGCTGTCGTGGGCGGCTTGCACCACGCAACGGATTGCCCAATTTACGTCGCGCTCTTTCACTTCGGCCAGCGGTAATGCGATAATGGCGTCCGCAGCGCCCAGCGAGCCGAAGGCCTTGAGTGCGGCCTGTACGCCGGTCGTGAAGCTTTTTTCGCTGACAGTTTCATCGCTGCCCATGCCTACCAGCAGAACACGTTCGGCGGCGACGCCATCGACTGCGCGCAGCAGCAACGTGCTGCCAGGCTTGCCGCTGATGTCGCCGGACTTCAGCGCAGCCGAAATCGCACCCTTGCTGTCCAGCGATTTTGCCGCTGGCGACAGTTTTTTGTTTTCGAATACCGCAACCGCGATGCATCCGCTTTTGGCCGTGCCGAGGGTGCTCTTGGTATCGAATGCTTTTATGCTAAAGTCCATTTGGTTCTCCGTTTTCATTTACTAGTAACGTGTTACTCAACTAACTGACCCGAATTATAAACTCCGAATGATCTTTCAACGCGCCCTTCGACGTGAATTGGCTAGTGCCGCCGGGGCCACCTTCACTGTTTTGTTCAGCATCCTGCTCACCTGGATGCTGATCGGTATTCTCGGCAAGGCGGCGGGCGGCAAGATCGCGTCGTCCGACGTCATGTCCCTGATGGTCTTTTCCGCCCTGATGCAGCTGCCCACCATCATCATCCTCACCGGTTTCATTTCGGTGCTGATGGTCGTCACGCGCAGCTACAAGGAGTCGGAGATGGTGGTGTGGTTCGCTTCCGGCCTGAGCCTGTCGCGCTGGATCTGGCCCGTGCTCAGCTTCGGCCTGCCGCTGGTGCTGGCCACCGGCATCCTGAGCCTGTATGCCACGCCGTGGGCGCAAAAGAAAAGCGATGAATATGTGGCGCGCTTCGAAAAGCGCGAAGACCTGCAGAAAGTCACGCCGGGCCAGTTCCGCGAATCGGCCGGCAGCAACCGCATCTTCTTCGTCGAGGGCGTCAGCGGCGAAAAGAACGTGGTGCAGAACGTCTTCGTCAATACCGTCGATGAAAAAGGCAGCGCCGTCGTCGTCGTCGCCAGGGAAGGCGTGATCAATACCGACGCCAAGGGCGAACGCTTCCTGGTGCTCAAGAGCGGCCGCCGCTACCAGGGCATACCCACGCAGGCCGACTTCCAGACCATGGAATTCGAGCAGTACATCATGCGCATCGAGAGCAAGCAGCAGGCGCTGGGTGCGGAGCTGGGCGTGCGCGCCATGAGCACCATGGCGCTGGTCGCCGAGCCGAATCCCTACACCATGGCCGAATTACTGTGGCGGGTCAGTGCGCCCCTGATTGGCCTGATGCTGATCCTGCTGGCCATTCCGCTGGGCTTTGTCAATCCGCGTGCCGGCAGTTCGACCAACCTGATCATCGCCCTGCTGATTTTCTTTACGTACAGCAACCTTATCAAGGTCATCGAAGCGAGCGTGAAACAGGGGCGCCTGAGTTTTGGCATGGCCTGGTGGCCGCTGCACCTGCTGGCGGCGCTGGCCGTGGTGGCGCTGTTTGCCTGGCGCCTGAATGTGAATCACCGCTATCATCCGCTGGTCCTGCTGGCGGCTTTCAAGCGCGCGCGCCGCGCCGGCAAACCAAGTAAAGCGGTATCGAAATGAAGATTTTACAGCGCTATTTTGCCGTCTCGATATTCCAGGCGGTGCTGTTCGTGCTGCTGGCCTTTCTGGCTTTGCAAGCCTTTATCGACCTGACGGGCGAGCTGCCCAAGGTGGGCCGCAACGGCTACACCATCCAGTATGCCTTCCTGTATGTGCTGGTGCTGGTGCCGGGCCACGTGTACGAGGTGATGCCGATCGCGGCGCTGATCGGCACCATCTACACGATGGCGCAGTTTGCCGCCAGTTCCGAATTTACCATCATGCGCGCTTCAAGCATGTCGACGGCGATGGCGGCCGGTTTCCTGTTCCGCATCGGTATCGTCTTCGTCGTCATCACCTTCATCTTCGGCGAGTTGATCACGCCGCGCACGGAGCCGCTGGCCGAACGCCTCAAGCTGACCTCGCGCGGCGCGGCCGTGTCGAGCGAATTTCGCTCCGGCCTGTGGACCAAGGACATGGTCAAGAGCGAGGGGCTGACGGGCACCGTCACCGGTTCGCGCTTTTTCAATGTCGGCGAAGCGCGTCCGGATGGCCAGCTGAAAAACGTCAAGCTGTATGAATTTGACACCGATATGCGCTTGCGCACCTTGACCGTGGCCAAAGGGGCGACATATCAGGGCAATAATATCTGGCGCCTGACCGACGTGACGGAAACTTCGTTCTCGAACAGCGCGGCGACCTCGCCCGGCTTCGAGCCGAAGCTGGAAAACTACTATGCGCAGGAAACGAGCATGGTGCGTACGGTGCAAAGCGCCAGCAAGGACATGACGTCGGAAGTAACGCCGAAGATCCTGACGGTGTCGGCTTCCGATCCCGAGCGCATGTCGGCCAGCGAACTGGCCGTGTACACGCGCCACCTGGCCGAGAACAAGCAGGAAACGGAGCGCTTCCGCATCGCCTTCTGGAAAAAGCTGATCGATCCGCTGGCCATTTTCGTGCTGATGGCGCTGGCGCTGCCGTTCGCCTACATGCATACGCGCAGCGGCGGCATCAGCCTGAAGATCTTCATCGGCATCATGATCGGCGTGAGCTTCATGCTGGTCAATACGCTGTTCTCGCATCTTGGATTGCTCAGTACCTGGCCGGCCTTCCTGACGGCAGTGGCGCCGAGCGCCCTGTATCTGCTGCTGGCGCTGGGCGCCCTGTGGTGGGTGGAGCGGCACTGATGGAGACGAACGTGAAACAGGCACTGATCTTGTTTGCCCACGGCGCGCGCGCCGCATCGTGGGCCGCGCCCTTTGAGCGCTTGCGCGACCTGACCCAGGCGCGCATGCCCGGCACCAGCGTACACCTGGCCTTCCTGGAACTGATGACGCCACGCCTGCCCGAGCTGGTGGCGACCCTGCTGGCCGAGCTGCCCGCCGGCGCCATCCTGGACGTCACCGTGGTGCCCGTGTTCCTGGGGCAGGGCGGGCATGTGCTGCGCGATTTGCCGCTGCTGCTGGAAGAATTGCGCCAGCAGCATCCGGCACTGCGCCTGAAAGTGGTCGAGGCGGTCGGCGAGAACGCCAGCGTGCTGGCCGCCATGGCCGACTATTGCGTGGCGGCGCCAGGCTCCAGTCCTCTGCCTTGAGCGGCATCGACATCGTCTACCTGTGGGTAGACGGCGCCGATCCCGCCTGGCGCGCGCGCCGGCAGCACGCATATGCGGCCTGGGCGCAGGCGCATCCCGGCCAGCTGGCCTTGCACGGCAACGTGGCGGGCCGCTACCGCGACAACGGCGAACTGCGCTACAACCTGCGCGCGCTCGAGCGCTTCTTTCCCGGCCATGGCCATGTCTACCTGGTGACGGACCGCCAGGTGCCGTCCTGGCTGCGCGCCTCACCGCGCCTGACGGTGATCGACCATGCCAGCCTGATGCCCGGCGCATCGCTGCCAGTGTTTGACTCCGGCCATATCGAATCGTATCTGCACCATATTCCGGGCCTGTCCGAACGCTTCCTGTATTTGAACGACGACGTATTTTTTGGCGCGCCGTTCGAGTCCGCATTCTGGTTCGGAGGGGAAGGGGACCGGCGTCTGAGCGTGTTTACGGAAAGTGCGCCGCAGGACGACGTGCCGGGCTTGCGCGCCGACGTGGCGGCGCCCGTCAATTGCGCCACCCTGTCGCGGCAATGGCTGTCGGCGCAGTACGCCGATTACCTGCATGAACCGCGCCTGTATGCGCATGCGCCGCGGCCCATGCTGAAAAGCGCGCTGTATGACCTGGAAAGGCTGGCGCCGGCCATGTTTGCCGGCGTGCGCGCGACGGTGTTCCGCTCGTGGCAGGTGCCGGCATTGCTGCCCGACCTGGTGCCGCGCTGGATGGTGCATCAGGGGATTGCGCGCTCGCGCATGCTCGACCCGCTGCATATCGCCAGCGGCGATGCGCACGCGCCGCAGCAGCTGGAGGAGCTGGCGGCGCGTTTCGGCAGCTTGCCGTTTTTCTGCATCAACGATACCTGCGACGAGGCCGACGATGACGACCCGCGCCTGCTGCGCGTGGCCGCTACCTTGCAGCGGCTGCTGCCGCTGCCATCTTCATTTGAAAACGCTTAAGCCGATTTCTTTTTTGGCGCCAGGCTGATGCGGGCGGCGGCCGAGCTGTCGGACAGCGAAGCGAGGAACAGCAGCAAATAGGCGCCCAGTTCGAAGACTTCCTCACCCAGCAGCGCGTAGGCGTCCGGCATGCCATGAAAGACCTTCTTGTCGAACGGCCAGCCGGCCACCATCAGCAAGCCGCCGATGGCGGTCAGGATGGTGATGCGCATGCTGAAAATCAGGCCCGCATGGGCAAACACCTTGCGCGCGCGCGGCGCGAAAAAAATCAGCACGCGTATCAGGATCAGCAATTCCACCACGCGCAGGGCTTTTTCCAGCTGCGCCCAGGCGGGCGCCGTGCCGAACTGGTCGATATCGAGTTCGCGCAGCAGGAAACCGAACAGCAGGGCCGACAAGCCCGCATGCATCAGAAAGCGCAGGGACTGGCGGTCCGGCTCCTGCCACGCGCGCACGCCGTGCACCGTGCAGGCCAGGGCCAGGAACAGCGCCTGCAGCCATTCCAATAAATGGTTTTCATCGTCGATATTCGGGAACACCGTCCACAGGGCGATGGAGGCGAGCATGCTGAGCAGCACAGCGCTGGCGACGCCGACATTGCTGCGGCTGAGCGAAGTCAGGGCTTCGCGCATGGAGGTGAAATTCATGTGTGGTCGTAAGGCTAAAGTTGCGCGGCGCGGTATTGCAGCCTGCGGGCGCAGCTTTTTTCGGGGAGATCGCCGGGTGGCCTCCGTCAACCGGAAGACCGCGCGGCAAGCGCTATTATGGCGGGGTGTAGTGTGATTTTATTGCTATCACGCAACAACTTCTCGAGAAAAGATGCGTGAGCATCGTATCATGTTTTCTCTGAGGACGTCGGTTACTGACTTTAAAGTCGGTAAAATACGGTGTATTTATTCAGGCATGGCGCGCCAGCATGGCCGCCGTTTCCGCAATGGCCTGGTGCGCGCGCGCGGCCATGGCGTCGCCCAGCATCACCAGCACGGGGCCATGGGTGTCGCCCAGGCCGTGCGCCAGGGCGCTCAGCGTCAGGCGCACGATGCGCTGATCCGGGCGGCTGCAGTTTTCAATCACCACCACGGGGGTATCGGCCCGGCGGCCCAGGGCCAGCAGGCGCTGCGCCGTGGCGATGGCTTCGCGCCCGCCCATGTATTGCACCAGGGTATCGCAGTCCGGGATGCGCGTCTGCTCCGGTTCGCCCGGCGCCGTGCTGGAGGTGAAAAAGGCCACGCTGCGCGACACGCCCCGCTTGGTCAGCGGCTGCAAGGTGGCCGCCGCCGCCGCCAGGGCCGTGGTAATGCCGGGCACCACTTCCACGGCGATGCCCGCTTCTTCCAGCGCCCGTAATTCCTCGTCGGCGCGGCCGAACAGCATGGGGTCGCCCCCTTTCAGGCGCACGACGACGGCGTGCTTGCGGGCGTTGTCGACCAGCTGCTTGTTGATGAACGCCTGCGCCGTCGACAGCTGGCCGCAGCGCTTGCCGACCAGAATCTTTTGCGCCTTGGGGCACAACTCCAGCATTTCCTCGGTGACCAGCGCGTCGTGCAGCACGACGTCAGCCTGTGCCAGCAGGCGGGCGCCGCGCAAGGTCATCAAGTCTTGCGCGCCGGGACCGGCGCCGATCAGGTAGACCTTGCCGGGGAGAGATGGGGAGCTGTGCATATGGCTGCCTTTCCTGGACGAAGCGGGGTTAGAGCCGGACCATGCCGGCCGCGACCGTCTGGTGGGTGACTTCATCGATCAGGATAAACGCACCGGTGGCGCGGATATCGGCATACGCGTCGGCCGCCAGCGCCTGCTGCACGTTCAGGCTGATGCGGGCGATGTCGTTCAGCTTCAAGCCTTCGGCCGGATGGCGCTGCTGCGTATTAATGTCGAGGATCGATTCGATCGCCGTCACCTTGGCCGCCGTCTGTTTCGTGCCGTGCTTGATCCAGTACTTGCGGCGCAGGTCCAGCGCGTCTTCCGACAGCCAGCACACGTCGGCCACCACCTGTTTCAGCAGGGTGGCAGGGCGCTCGCTGCTGGCCAGCAAGTCGCCGCGCGAGATGTCGAGGTATTCATTCAGCAACAAGGTCACGGACTGGCCCACCACGGCCGTCGGCAGCGAACCGTCCAGGGTGACGATATCTTTGACTGTTGCCGTCTGGCCCGATGGCTGCACCACCAGGGTGTCGCCGATGCTGACCTTGCCCGCCTCGATGCGGCCCATGTAGCCGCGGAAGTCGTTCGCTTCGTGGCCATTGTGGCGCGCCACCAGTTGCACGGGGAAGCGGAATGGCGTGTCGTGCGATTCGTCGTAGACGGACAAGGACTCCAGCAGCTCGATCAGGGTCGGGCCCGTGTACCAGCCCAGCTTGTCGCCGCGTTCGACGACGTTGTCGCCCGTCAAGGCGGACAATGGAATCGGCGTGATGTCCTTCAGACCCAGCGACTGGGCAAATTCGCGGTAGGCGGCGACGATGCGGTTGTACACCGTCTCATCGTAGTCGACCAGGTCCATCTTGTTGACGGCGACGACCACGTGCTCGATCTGCAGCAAATGGGCAATCGTCGAATGACGTTTGGTCTGGATCAACAGTTCCACGCTGCCATCGTCACCGAGTTTAACTTTCGACACGTCGATCAAAATGATGACGGCGTCGGCCGTGGACGCCCCCGTGACCATGTTGCGCGTGTACTGTTCATGGCCCGGCGTGTCGGCGATGATGAATTTGCGTTTCGGCGTGGCAAAGTAGCGGTAAGCCACGTCGATGGTGATGCCTTGCTCGCGTTCCGCTTCCAGGCCGTCGGTCAGCAGCGACAGGTCGACCGTGTCGCCCACCGTGCGCTTGTGCTTGGAGCGTGACATGGCGTCGAGCTGGTCGGCGAAGATGCCCTTGCTGTCGAACAGCAAACGGCCGATCAGGGTGCTCTTGCCGTCATCGACGGAACCGGCCGTGATAAAACGCAACATGCCGCGTTCGACGCTGTCGGTGAGATTGGTGTTCTGGATTGCTGCGTTCATTAGAAATACCCTGCTTTCTTGCGTTTTTCCATCGAGGCTTCGGAAGTCTGGTCATCCATGCGGGTGGCGCCCCGCTCCGTGATTTGCGTGATTGCCGTCTCGGCGATGATGGCGTCGACGGTGGCCGCATCGGATGACACGGGGCAGGTGCACGAGATGTCGCCCACCGTGCGGAAGCGCACGACTTGCGTTTCCACCGTTTCGCCTTCGCGCGGCGGCGTCAGATCCGTCAGCGGCACCAATAAACCATTGCGCGGGATCACCTGGCGCTCGTGCGCGAAGTAGATCGGCGGCAATTCCAGTTGCTCGCGGGCGATGTATTGCCACACGTCCAGCTCCGTCCAGTTCGAGATGGGAAACACGCGCATGTTTTCACCGGGATGCACGCGGGTGTTATACAAGTCCCACAGCTCGGGACGCTGGGCTTTCGGGTCCCAGGCGCCGAATTCGTCGCGGAAGGAAAAGATGCGTTCCTTGGCGCGGGCCTTCTCTTCGTCGCGGCGGGCGCCGCCGATGCAGGCGTCAAAACCGTGTTCGGCGATGGTTTCCAGCAAGGTCACGGCTTGGGCCGCATTGCGCGAATCCGTGGCCGGGTTGCGCAGGCGCACGGTGCCGCGCTTGATGGAATCTTCCACGGAGCCGACAATCAGGCGCTCGCCCAGTTCCGCCACTTTCTTGTCGCGGAAAGTAATGACTTCCGGAAAGTTATGGCCCGTGTCGATATGCACGAGGGGAAACGGGAACTTGCCTGGGCGGAAGGCCTTCTCGGCCAAACGCAGCAGGACGACGGAATCCTTGCCGCCGGAAAACAGCAGCGCGGGGTTGGCCGATTCGGCCGCCACTTCGCGCATGATGTGGATGGCTTCCGATTCAAGGCTGTCGAGGTGACGCTGGTTCAAAATATTGCTCATATTGGATGCTTTCTTGTTCTGTGTGTCTGTTCAGGCTGCCACGGATTTGATGCGGATCAACTTGCCGTCCACCATGTGCAGGCCGCATTCCTTGGAATCGGGATTTTCCCACCACCAGCGTCCGGCGCGCACGTCTTCGCCCGGCTGCACGGCCCGCGTGCAAGGTTCGCAGCCGATGGACGGGTAGCCCTGGTCGTGCAGCGCGTTGTAGGGCACGTCGTTGGCACGGATATAGTCCCACACATCCTGCTCGGACCAGTCGGCCAGCGGGTTGAATTTCGTCATCGCGTGCGCCGCATCGTCTTCCTGCACGTGCAATTCGGCGCGCGTGGTGGACTGGGCGCGGCGCTGGCCCGTCACCCAGGCCTTGTTGCCGGCCAGGGCGCGGCCCAGCGGCTCGACCTTGCGGATGCGGCAGCATTCGCGGCGCATCTCGACACTATTGTAGAACGCGTTCAGGCCGTTCTGTTCCACGTAGGCGGCAACAAGCTCCGGCTGCGGGCGGTACAGCGTGATATCGTGGTCGTAGCGGGTTTTGACCTTGTCGAGCACGGCCAGGGTTTCCTGGTGCAGCCGGCCCGTTTCCAGGGAAAAGATGCCGATGGGCAGCTTTGCCTTGAGAATCATGTCGGTCAGCACCATGTCTTCGGCTGCCAGGCTGGACGCGAACACGGCCGGCGAAAAATCCGCGGCGATGCGTGTCAGCGTTTGCTCGGTGGCGTGAATCAAAGAAGTCAGATCGCTCATGATTGGTCCTCAGATGCCGGCCGCGTTGTCGAGGTCAGGATTCTGGCCTTCGCGGTGGTGGCGGCGGAACAGCGGCGATTTCTGGTCCCACGACGCCTGGTAGGTTTCCGAAAAGACCGACAAACCTTTCAGGGCGTCATGGATGCTGCGGTCCGGGCGCGTCGCATACGCGTCAAAGCCGACCCGGTGCATGGAAAACAGCTGGTCGCGCAGCACGTCGCCGATGGCGCGTAATTCTCCGCGGAAACCCAGGCGGGCGCGCAGGTTGAAGGCGATGGAATAGCCGCGGCCATCCGTGAATTTCGGAAAATCCACGCCGATGACGGGCAACACATCCACGTCGGCCGCCAATTCTTCCGGGCGCTCGTCGCTGGCCAGCCAGACGCCGATGTCGGGCAGGCGCGCGGCCAGGGTTGCGCGCTGGGCTTGCCAAACGAGCAAGGGGACGATGACCTTGCCTGCAGGCACGACGACCGTTTCCGGCGTGTCGGTCTCATCGAGGCGCAGCAAGCCCCAGGTATTTGGCACCACGGCGGCGTTCTTGATGATTTCTTCGCGTACTTCAAACATATTCGTCTTCTCCCACCAGGTTGCCGACCGTGATCGGCGTTGCATATACGTGTTCCTTGAACGGCGCCAGGCCCAGGCGCTGGGCCGTGTCGACGAAGCGCTCGCCTTCATGGCGGTCGCGCACGTAGACGTGCAGCAGGCGGCCGATGACTTCAGGCATCTGCAGGGAAGAGAACGATGGTCCGATGATCTTGCCGATGGCCGCGTTGTTGCCTTGCGCGCCGCCGATCGACACTTGATACCATTCGCTGCCATCCTTGTCGACGCCGAGGATGCCGATGCTGCCCACGTGATGGTGGCCGCAGGCATTGATGCAGCCGGAAATATTCAGTTCGATCTCGCCGATGTCGTGCTGGAAGTCGATGCTGTCGAAGCGCTCGGCGATGGCGGCCGCGATCGGCAGCGACTTGGCGTTCGCCAGCGAGCAGAAATCGCCGCCCGGGCAGCAGATCATGTCCGTCAGCAAGCCGATGTTCGGCGTGGCCAGGCCGTGCGCCTTGGCTTCCTGCCACAGTGCGAACAGTTTCGACTGCTCCACATCGGCCAGCACCAGGTTTTGCTCGTGTGTCACGCGCAGTTCGCCAAAGCTGTAGCGGTCGGCCAGATCCGCCACGAAGTCGATCTGCTCGGCCGTCGCGTCGCCTGGCGGCACGCCCGTTTTCTTCAGGGACAGTACCACGGCCACGTAGCCGGGGCGCTGGTGCGGCTTGACGTTGCGCGCCAGCCAGTTGACATAGGCCTTGTTGTCCGCATGTTCCGTCTTGTAGTCGAGTTCCGGCAGGGCCAGGTAGGCGGGCGGATTGAAGAAGTCCGCCACGCGCTGCATTTCCTCTGCCGTCAAGGTTTCCGGACCGTCCTTCAGGTCGACCCATTCCGCTTCCACCTGGCGCGTGAATTCTTCCACGCCGATGGCTTTCAGCAAGATCTTGATGCGCGCCTTGTATTTGTTGTCGCGGCGGCCGTGCAGGTTGTACACGCGCATGATGGCCTGGATGTACGTCAGCAAATGCTGCCATGGCAGGAAGTCGCGCACGACGCTGCCCAGGATAGGCGTGCGGCCCATGCCGCCGCCCGCCATCACCTTGAAGCCCACTTCGCCAGCTGCGTTGCGCACGGCCGTCAAGCCGATGTCGTGCACGGCGATGGCGGCGCGGTCTTCCTCGGCGCCATTGATGGCGACCTTGAATTTACGTGGCAGGGCGATGAATTCGGGGTGGAAGGTGCTCCACTGGCGCAATACTTCCGCGTACGGGCGCGGATCGATGATTTCATCGGCGGCCACGCCGGCGAACGGGTCCGATGTTGTATTACGGATACAGTTGCCGGAAGTCTGGATCGCGTGCATTTCCACGGACGCCAGGTCCGTCAGGATATCGGGCGTCTGTTCCAGCTCGATCCAGTTGAACTGGATGTTCTGGCGCGTGGTGAAGTGGCCATAGCCGCGGTCATACTTGCGCGCGATGTGCGCGAACATGCGCATCTGCTTGGACGACAGCAAGCCGTACGGCACGGCGATGCGCAGCATGTAGGCGTGGCGTTGCATGTACAGGCCGTTTTGCAGGCGCAGCGGAATGAATTCCTCTTCCGTCAGTTCATTGGCGATACGGCGCGCAACCTGGTCTCGGTACTGGGCGATGCGTTCTTTGATGATGAGGTGGTCGTACTGATCGTAATGGTACATATCAATTCCTAAAAAAGCCGGGGTGCTGGAAGATTGCCTGGGATTATGTTCTTGATACTGCTCTTGTCACTTGTTCGGTCATTAATAGATTAGCTTCACTGCCACGCCGGTCAAGGTCATCGCCAGCAAGACTCTTAAAAACTTTTCCGGCACGGAGCGGGCGACCCAGGAGCCGAGGGTGATGCCAGGCAGGGAGCCGACCAGCAAGGAAGCCAGCAATTCCCAGTGGATGGAGCCGAGCCACCAGTGACCGAGGGCAGCGATGGCCGTCAGGGGCACGGCGTAGGCGATGTCGGTGCCCGCCACTTCGGCCGAGCTCATGCGTGGATACAGCATCACCAGCAAGGTGGCGCCGATGGCGCCGGCGCCGATCGACGAGACCGTCACCAGCACGCCCAGCACGGCGCCGGCGATGATGGTCGCGGCGGCAAGCTTGTTTCCTTGCAATTGTTTCTCGGGGTGCGCATTGATCCAGGCCAGCATGCGGCCCTTGAAAATGAGTGCCACGACGGTCAGCAGCACGGAGCCGGCGATCGAGTAACGGATGATCTGGCCGATTTCCGGCGACAGGGTGCCGAACGATTTCAGCGCCAGGGTCGCGATGACGGCGGCGGGCAGGGCGCCCATGCACAGGCGCTTGACGATATCCCAGCGGATGGTGCCGCGCAGGCGGTGCGTCAGGGTGCCCGCGCTCTTGGTGATCGAGGCGAAGGCCAGGTCCGTGCCCACGGCCACGGAGGGCGGCACGCCAAACAGCAAGGTTAACAGCGGCGTCATCAGCGAACCGCCGCCCACGCCGGTCATTCCTACGAGTAATCCTACGGCAAATCCTGAGACTATATAAGACAAAGTCATGCTTGCACCCCCAAAGTACTCGCAATAGTAATAAACTTAGTGTTTATTCCAAACTACTAAGTACGCATTTGCTTATATGCGATATGCGTATATGCATGCATGCAAAATCATGGGTGGGGCGGAAACTCGGCAAATCACGGCAATCTAGGGCAAACCAGCAATGAATCTCCATCAACTGCGCTTCGTGCGCGAAGCGGTCCGGCAGAACTACAACCTGACGGACGCCGCCAAGGCATTATTTACGTCGCAACCGGGCGTATCGAAAGCCATCATCGAGCTGGAAGAGGAACTGGGCGTGGATATTTTCACGCGCCACGGCAAGCGCATCCGCGGCTTGACGGAGCCGGGCCGCCTGGTGCTGGAGTCCGTCGAGCTGATCATGCAGGAAATCGACAGCATGAAGCGCATCGGCAAGGAATTCGCGGCGCAGGACAGCGGCAGCTTCACCATTGCCACCACGCATACGCAGGCGCGCTACACCTTGCCCAAGGTCGTGCAAGCCTTCATGCTGAAGTTCCCGAAGGTCAGATTGTCATTGCTGCAAGGCAATCCGCGCCAGATCGCCGAGATGGTGCAGCGCGACCAGGCGGATCTCGCCATCGCCACGGAATCGATCGCCGCCATCGATGGCCTGATCACCTTGCCATGCTATCAATGGGAACACGTGGTGGTGGTGCCGGTCGACCATCCGCTGCTCAAATCGAAGTCCGTGACCCTGGAAGAAATCGCCGCCTTCCCGCTGATTACCTATGACAGCGCGTTCGCCGGACGCAACAAGATCGACCACGCTTTCGTGCTGCGCGGCCTGAAGCCGGACATCTTGCTGGAAGCCATCGACGCCGACGTGATCAAGACTTATGTCGAGTTGGGCATGGGGATTGGTATCATAGCGGGTATGGCCTTCGATGCCGAGCGCGACAAAGGCTTGCGCGCCATCCCTGTCGGCCACCTGTTCGGCATGAATGTGTCGCGCGTGGCCGTCAAGCAGGGCGCGTATTTGCGCAGCTATATTTATACCTTTATCGAGTTGCTGACGCCGACCCTGAATCGCAAGCTCATCGAGCAGGCGATGAGCGGTGATAAAGAGCACTACGAACTATAACAATGCATGAAGTCGGCCGGGCGATGTGCCTGGCCAAGATTATTTAAGAAGAGAAGAAACAATGATTACCGATCAGCTTGCCAAATATTACGCCACCATCGCGCAGCAGTACGAGCGCGTCTATGACAAGCCCGAACGCCAGGAAGACCTGGAAGTGTTGCGCGACAAGGTCGCCGACGTGCTGGAAGGCCACACCGTGCTGGAACTGGCTTGCGGCACGGGCTACTGGACGGAAGTGGTCGCCGAGTCGGCCGAGTCCGTGCTGGCCACCGATATCAACGATGAAATGCTGGCGCTGGCCCAGGCCCGCGACTTGCCTGACAACGTCACGTTTGCCAAGCTCGACGCATTCAACTTGCCCGACGACCTGCAGGGCAAGTTCACGGCCGTGTTCGCCGGCTTCTGGTGGTCGCACGTCAAGCGCGAAGACCAGGACAAATACCTGAAGCAATTGCGCAGCAAGCTGGGCAAGGACATCCTGCTGGTACTGATCGACAATTCCTATGTCGATGGCAGCAGCACCGTGATCGCGCGCACCGACCTGGAAGGCAATACGCACCAGTTCCGCACGACGGATGGGGGCGAGCGCTATGAAGTGCTGAAGAATTTCCCGTCGGATAGCCACCTGCGCAAGAAGTTCGCCCATTCGGCCCGCGAAATCCGCATGAAGCGCCTGGAATACTACTGGCTGCTGAGCTGCCGCCTGAAGTAAGGCCGGCACGGCAAGACAAACCGCCTGCGGGCGGTTTTTTTTCGTCTGTTGTTTTTATCTGACATGATGTTGTGCCAGAAAGCAACATCTTGTCGATGTCATATTGTTGAAGTATTTCGTGGGCATGATTCGGTTCAGCAGCTAAGCAGCTCAGCAGCAGCTCAACTTGTCCAACCTAATGTAGAGAATCTCAAGTGAAAAAAATTACTCTGGCAGCATTGATCATCGGCACCTTCGCAGCAGCTACGGCACAAGCACAATCGAACGTCACCGTGTATGGCCTGGTTGACCTCGGCATTGCCAAGACCACTGGCCAGCCGACGGTACAACGCGAAAACAATGCGTCGCGCCTCGGTTTCAAGGGTACGGAAGATCTGGGTGGCGGCCTGTCCGCAATTTTCAACCTGGAAAGTGAATTCCTGGCCGACACCGGCGCGCAAAAAGGCGTGTTGTTCGACCGTCAAGCGTATGTGGGCTTGAAAGGCGCGTTTGGTACCGCCATCCTGGGCCGCACCAAGAATCTGGTCGATGGCACCATCGCCCGCGTCGACCCATTCAACACTTACGGCGTGGTCGGCAAGAACAATGAAACCCTGCTGCGTTCGGGCGTCGGCACGTCGCGCGTCAACAATGCCGTGACCTACAACAGCCCAAGCTTTGACGGTTTCGTGGGCAGCCTGCAATACGTGTTGAGCGAAGTCAACAGCGCTGACGCAGGCGTGATTGGCCTGGCAACCTACGACAATGGCCCGATCAGCTTGCACGCCGGCTACGAAAAAGCCGTGCAGGCAACGGCAACGGCAGCCAAGCCTGACCTGTGGTCCATCGGTGGCGGCTATAAATTCGGCCCAGCCAAGATCACGGCCGCTTACTCGAAAGGCGACACCAAGGTTGCCACGACTGGCGAATTCAAGTCCTACCTGATCGGCCTGAACTACACGGTTGGCGGCGGCGATGCCAAAGTGTCGTATGGCAAGCAAGAGCAAAGCAACAACAAGTTCAAGGATCAGGACACCATCAAGGAATTCGGCGTCGGTTACGACTACCACCTGTCGAAGCGCACCGATGTGTACGCTTACGCTGGCCGCGAGCGCGTCAAGTCGCTGACCTCGTACCAGATCGGTCTGGCACACAAGTTCTAAGCAGCATTCGCTGTAACGAAGCAAAGGCGCCTGCGGGCGCCTTTTTTTATTGCATCGCCGCTGCTGGCACTTCCTTATGCATGGGCAGCGAGATGTCGATGCGTGTGCCGCCCAGTTCGCTATCGGCGCCGATATGGATGCTGCCGTTCAAGCCCCACACCCGTTCGCGCATGCCCAGCAGCCCCAGTGCCGTGGCTTTTTCCAGGTCTTGCTCGGCAATGCCGCGGCCGTCATCCTGGATGGTGATGGCCAGCGAGGAATCGATGCGGTGCAGGGCGATGGTGATATGGTTCGCTTCGGCATGGCGCGCGATATTCGTCAGTGCTTCCTGCACGATGCGGTAGATGGCCGTGCTGCGCGCATCGTCGAGCACCAGGTCGGCCTCGTCGGCCAGCAAGTCGAAATGGATGGCGCGGCGCAGCAGGAAGTCGTGGCGCAGTTTTTGCAGTGCAAAATACAAGCCCCCTTCGTCGAGTGCGCGCGGACGCAGGTTGCTGGCGATGCGCCGCAGCGAGGTGATGGCTGTCACCAGCAAGCCGTCCATGTTTTGCAGCAACGCTTGCAGGGGCACGGTCGTGTCCGTATGCTGGCGCACCAGGGTCAGGTCGACGCGCAAGGTGGCCAGTAATTGTCCCAGGTCATCATGCAGCTCGCGCGCGATATGCTTGCGCTCTTCTTCGCGGATGGATTGCAGCGCGCTCGACAATTCACGCAGTTGCGAAAAGGAGCGGGCCAGCTGTTCATGCATCTGCTGGCGCGCGGTAATGTCGCGCACGATGATGGTAAACACGCTCTGGCCGTTTTCCTGCATGGCCGAGAGCGAACCTTCGAGGGGAAACATGGCGCCATCGCTGCGCCGGCCCGTCAAGGTGTAATCGGTGGCGCGCCGGCCCGTCAGGCGCAGCTCCTGGCTGATGTCATCGAACGGCGGATCGCCTTCATGCCTGCCCAGGCTGCGCAAGTCGCGCAGGATATAGTGGCCCAGGCGCATGCCGCGCATGCCGGCCGGCGTGTCGTCGAACAACCTGGCTGCCGCCGCGTTCGCATGCAGGATGATTTGCCGGCTGTCGATGCTGATGATGGCGTCGCTGGCGCTGTCGATGATGGCTTGTCCGCGCGCCTGCCGTTGCCGGCGGGCTTTCAGTGGAGGAAACAAGCACAGCAAAAGCGCCGCCGCCATGCCCAGCGGCAAGATGCGCAGCAGTGCAGGACTGCCTCGGTCGGGCATGGGGTTCTCCTTGCAATGTGTACGAAGGCAGGCAAGACAGGGATGGCGGGCAGGACTTTATCTAGCCTATGCCTGTTGGCGCGGCGTGGCTTGATGTGGCGCAGGAAGGGGAGCGGAAGAGATCAATACGCCGCGCCGGCAAGGCCGGGCGGCGGCGAGCGATTTACATTTGCTTGAACAGGTGCAGGAAACTGCGGCTCACTTCGAGCTTGTCGGATTTGCCCTTGATGAGCACCAGGTGGCGGCCGCGGATGTCGCGCGTCACGCCTTCGATGGCATTCACGTTGACCAGGGT
Source organism: Janthinobacterium sp. GW460-12-1-14-LB5 (assembly GCF_059423585.1). NCBI lineage: Bacteria > Pseudomonadati > Pseudomonadota > Betaproteobacteria > Burkholderiales > Oxalobacteraceae > Janthinobacterium > Janthinobacterium sp. GW460-12-1-14-LB5. Next base: position 46,665 of record NZ_JBWKYD010000035.1, read on the forward strand.
GGCGCGGTGGATTTGCCAGAACAGCGAAGGGTCGAGCTCTTCGGCCAGGTCGCGCACGGGCTTGCGGATCAGCGCCTCATACTTGGCTGTCTGCACGCAGGTGTATTTCTCGTCAGAACGGAAAAATAAAATCTCTTCCACGGGAATCATGCGCAAGTCCTGGCCGATGCTGGCCTGTATCCATTGCAAATACGTGGGCTTGGCCGTGATTTTCTCCGCCAGCTGCGACAGCATGGCCGTGACGCTGCTGTTGACGTCCAGCGCCGGCTTGTTCAAGTGCGTTTTCAGGCGTTCCACCGTCACCAGCAGGCGCTCATGCTCGGGCGGCTTGAGCACGTAGTCGACGGCGCCCCGTTCGAACGCTTCGACGGCGTGGCTATCATAGGCCGTGACGAAGACGATATGGGTCTTGCTGCCTATTACCTGCGCCGCTTCCATGCCCGTCTTGCCGGGCATGCGGATATCGAGGAAGGCAAAGTCGGGCTTGAGTTGTTCCACCAGTTCGATCGCTTCGTCGCCATTCTTGGCTTCGCCGATGATTTCCAGTTCGGGCCAGGCCTGGCCCAGGCGCAGGCGCAGCTGGTCGCGCATCAGTCTTTCGTCGTCGGCAATAATAGCGGTAGGCATAAGTCTCAAGTGTGAACAGGCGAAGATTGATTATTCAATGATTTAGCGTTTTTATCAACTGTCTTATTTGGACAGCTGATACGGCACTTCGATCACGGCGCACACGCCGGAGGGTTGATTTGGCGTAATGGTCAGGCTGCCTTGGTCGCCATGCAACAGTTTCAGGCGTTCGCGGATGGTGGGCAAGCCCAGGCCCGTGCCATCGCTGGGCACGACGCCAAAGCCGAGGCCGTCATCGGTGACGGTGACACGCAGCTTGCTGTGCGCCACTTCAGCCACGATGCGCAAGGTGCCGCCTTCCGGCTTGACTTCCAGGCCGTGCTTGATGGCATTTTCCACCATCGATTGCAGCATCATGGGCGGGAAGGCTGCGCTGCGCAGGCCGTCAGGAATCTGGAAGTCGACGGTCAGGCGTTCTTCCATGCGCATTTTCAGCAGGTTCAAGTACGCTTGCACCATGTCCGCTTCGCGGCCCAGGTTGGTAATCAGCGCGTTGTCGCGCATTTGCGGCAGCACGGCGCGCAGATACTGGATCAGGCTGCGTTGCATCTTGGCCGCGCGCGGCGGGTCGACCTGGATCAGGTGCTCGACGGAAGCAAGCGTATTGAACAGGAAGTGCGGCTCGACTTGCGCCTGCATCATCTGCATCTTCGCTTCGCTGAGCTGGCGCTGCATGGATTCGCGCTCGGCCGCTTCATTCGCCGTGACGGTTTCCGCTTCGGCGCGTTTCTTGCCGCCGACCAGGGCTTTCATGGCGAACAGGGCCAATACCAGCAGCGAGACGAAGCTCTTGAACCAGGTGGAAGCTTGCTGGTGGTAGCGTGAAACCTTTTGCTCCGCAGCATCATCGACCGCTTCTTCGATGGCATTCGACAGCTCTTCGCCGATTTGCGGGGGCAGTTCGATATGGACTTCTTCTCCCGAAGCATTGGTGGTCACCGGATAGCTGGGCTTGGCGGGGGCGGCTGGCGGCTCGGGCGGTGCCGGCGGCACCGCGTTTGCGTGCTCGTCCGCCTCAGCGGCATCGGCCGGTTCGCTGGCCGCATCGGTGGCGCTGCCACGCCGATTCTTGCTGTTGCGGGGATTAAAATGGATGCCCGTATCGTCGATCAGGATATTGGTTTCCCCCGAGCCCTTATTGCTGCGTTTGTGCGACTTGATGACCACTTCTTCGTCCGGACTGGACGAGAACAGTTCATCTTGCAAAATGGAGCCGGCGATCAGGGCCAGTGCAGCGAACAGGAAAAATTTCCACCAGGACAGCTGGGTGACCCAGGTCGTCGTCGCGTCGAATGCCCGCTGCAACCAGGCGAGGATGGTCTTCAACAGTTGAGGCAGGCTGGAAATCGGGAGCATGTGGACGCTTTCAAATACAAGATACAAGAGTTAATCGACGCGGCGGACAAGTTTAACCTGTTGTTGCGCCGTGTCAGAGTCTGATGTTGCCACTGTGCCTAAAGCCATGGCCCGACGCCAGCCCCTTGCGACAGGCTGCACAAAAGGGCGCTTGAAGTGAGTGCTTTGCCTGCTGGGCGGAGAGTTGTTCGGATGGGGCTGCAAAATAGCCCTTGCGGCGCGCGCAGGGCAGGGCTATAATTCGCCCCCTCGCTGAACGACGCATGTAAATGCCGAGTAAAGCAGGGTGAAAAAAGAAGGTTGACGAATTAGCCGAAACGCTTCATACTCTTCCTTCTTCGCAGCTGACAAACACAACGCTTTGTCGATAGCGCGAGAGTGGTAAATAAGCAGTACCGAATACAGTTCTTTAACAATTA
>NZ_JBWKYD010000036.1:0-44835 GCF_059423585.1 Janthinobacterium sp. GW460-12-1-14-LB5
GTCGAGGCGGGGGAGGTCATGGGGCGCCATTTTAATACGCAACAGGCCGCCAGTCGCTGGCAGATCTGCAATGGATGGCAATTTAGCCGCCCGCATTGACAGGCGATGTAGAGCGGGCACGGTTGAGGTAGTGCAAGTATTTTCTGATAATGCTATTCTGCCGGCACGCTTGGAACTGCCGGGCGCGCCCCGATTCTTCATCTGGATGGAGCCGTCCCATGAATTGCAGAAGCATGGCAGTGACAGTCGCTTTGGTGTGTGCCGCCGGCATCGCTGGAGCACAGGTCTTGCCGCCGCAGGCGCAATTGCCCGTCTGGGCAACGCAGCAACTCGATAGTCTGGCCAAGCGCGAGGCCATCGAAGTCAATGCGCGCATGAACCCGTTTGTCCTGCGCGGCGATTTTGATGGCGACGGCAAGGGCGACCTGGCTGTCTTGATCAAGAACAAGGACAGCAAGAAAGTCAAGAACAAGGACAGCAAGAAAGAGGGCATCGTCTTCCTGTTCCGGCAAAAGACGGCGCCCCTCATCGTGGGGGCGGGTCACGCATTGTCCAACGGCGGCGACGATTTCGCCTGGATGGAAGTGTGGCAGGTGGAAGACAAGGGTTCGCTGCAGCACAGCTACCATGAAAAATCGCTCAGGCTGAAAACGGACGGGATCGTGGTGGCGAAAGAGGGCTCTGCCAGTGCCTTGATCTATATCAAAGGTGGCAAGGCGGTTTGGCAACAGCAGGGCGATTGATGGATTGCCTGCGCATGTCCGCTGGCTGGCAAGCAGTCCACGGGAATGGGCAATAGCCTGAATCGGCATGAATTGAGATTATGACAGCACTGGCAGTGAATTTCGTTGCATCCTATACCCCCCCTCATCCGAAGCGAAAATTGCCTTTGCCTGGAATGGCAGGCACGGGGCCGATTTCGACGATGCCAACATGGCGTTTCGCACCGCCATAGGCGATTATTTCGAAGAAAATACGCAGGCATGCTCCTTGCCGCTGATTGCCGCCCTGTACCGCGCGGAGACGCAGTGGGCGAAGGAAGCCTGGTGCGTGAGGAGCGTGGTGGCTGAATTGGCGCAGGAGCTGCTGCAGCGCGGTGGCGTCGCTTATCTCGACGTGTACCTTGCCGGCGCATGTTGCGGCATGGATGCCTGTATGGAATCGGGAAACATTTCGCTAAGCAAGACGCGTTGCGAAGAGTTGCTGGCCTATTGCAAGGCCTCGGCATTCAACGCCGAGGCCGGTCTCCGGGAACGATGGACCATGCTGGCACAGCGCTTTGCCTGCCTGCTTGCCGGTGCGGCTTGATGACGCAAATGAGGGAACAAATGAGAGAAGCAGTTAAAGGGCAATACGGGAAAAAACTCGTCGGATGCACGATGCTGGCGCTCGCCTTGGGTGCCAGTTGCGGCGTTCGCGCTGCAGAGCCTGAAACCGCTGAAAAATGGGCGATGCAGCTGTTTCTCGGCGTTTGCGTGCCTTCCAATGGGGATGTGCCGCAGATCGAAACGGCAGTCAGGCGTATCAAACTGGTCGAGATGGCGTCAAACGATGCGCAGGCCTTCCTGAATAATAAGTCTGGCAAGGTCTGGTCTACGAGGGAAACAGGCGGCCGCTTCACAGTCCTTGCCACGCAGCCGCAAACCTGCACGGTTGTTGTGAAACAAATTGATCCAGCCAACCTGAAGCGCGAGTTTGAGCGGTGGCTTCCTCCGGCGAGCACTGGCTACAGCGTGAGGCAGGGACCCGAGGACAGGCAGGGAGGTGTGGCAACCTCGTCCTACGCCATCTTGCTCGAAGGCCGGTTAAGGTACAGCTGGGTGCTGCGCCTAGCCCCGGGCCAGGCGGGCGCGACGGGAACGCTTTCCGTGCGTGCCGCCGTGCCTTGACTAGTTAATATGGAGTAATGTTGAATGAGTGTATTCAGTATCGGCGACACCAATTTCGAAGTGGATGCCGCGAAATCCCGCATCAGCGTGTCGGCACATGCCGATGGTATGCGGGAAATCAATATCAGGATCGAGGCCGACGACGAGGTCTTCATGCGGCTCACGGAAGACGACGATGCGCCCTGGTCGTGGGCGCTGTATCCGCCGGCATTCCTGTTGCAGGGCTTGCTCGTTGCGGGAACGGAGGCGGCGCCCGTGCAGATGCTTGCCATTGACGCCAGCAATACGGATTGCGAATCCGCGCTCTACATGATGGAATACCGCGACGTGGCCGATCTGTGCCTGGTGGAATTGTCGGCGCAGCGGCTGTCCGTGACAGGCAAGGTGGAGTTCGATGGCGAAAGCCTGCCTTTTGCCATCGATATGCGGCGCGTGGCCTAGTTCCTGTCTTGAGTTCCGTTGTTGGGGCAGCCATTGCTGGCCGCCCCATGGTCATTACTCCAGCCCCAACGCCTTCGCCACATCCCCCCACGCCACATACTTGAAGTTCTGCGGTCCATCGGGCAGGCGCTTGTAGCCGTCCTGGATCACCAGCATGCCTTGTGCATAGGCGCCGCCCAGGTTGGCGGAGGTGACGTCGAGACCATCCGTTTCCGAGGTGCCGTCTATGCCGGCGGACAAGTTGAAGCCCACCTTGAAGCGGCCGCGCACCTTGTATGGCGCTTGCGCGTCGAGCACGACGTAGCTGCTGTCGCCCTGGCTGGAAACGATCAGGTAGCCCGTGTCCGGCTTGGCGCCGGGCCGGCGGTAGATGGCCATGCCTTCCACGTCCGCCGCCAGGTTTGCGCCCACGGGCAAGATCATGGACAGCGCGTCCGGCTTGGCGGCGTCGGCCGAGGTGGTCCAGATGCCGCGCGTTTCCTCGCCCAGGAAGAGGCGGGCGTTGGCGTCGTCGGCCACGCAGCCTTCCGGCTGGGTGGCGACCTTGAAGCTGCGCAACAGAGTGGCGCTGAACTTGTTGTCTTCCAGGCCGATGCTGTACTGCTGGAAGGTGCCGTCCTTGTCGTTGATGAACGCCTGCACGCCGCCGGCCGCTGGCTGGTACAAGCACATGCCGTAGATGCTTTTCAGGCCGGTAGCAAAACGGCCCGCTTCCGCCACCTCGCCGCTGGCATTGATGGTAAATAGCATCATGCTGTTGTCGTCGCGCTGCGTGGCCACGGCCAGGTCGACCTTGCGGCCGCCCAACTGGATGTTCTGGCGCACGTCGACGTTGTTCAGCCGGCCCACTTCCAGCAGCTGCGTCTGTTTACCGTGCAGGTCGTAGACCAGTAAGCCCTGCTTTTTGTTGGTGCCGAGGATGCGCGCATCGGCCCGGTTGCTGGACAGCCAGATGGCCGGGTCGTCGGCCGCGTCGCCCTGGCGCGCCATCGGTTCCGTCTGCGCCTGCGGGGCGATGATGGCCACCGCAGGCTGCGTTTCCGGCTTGCCAGCCCATTTCAAAGGCCGCGCCTGCCAACCGTTCTTGCCGCGCAGCAGCAAGGAGTCCTTGTCCAGCGCCAGCTGGCTGTCGCCCTTGCGCACGTTTAAGGCGACTGCTTGCGGCTGCTGGGCTGTCCACTGCCCGCCTTGATGGGCGTACAGGTGCAGCTTGTCCGCCTTGCCGTCGAGCACGGCCACGCCGCCCGGCAGCACGGCCAGGGCGCCGGCGCCGCCGTCGAGTTGGCCGTACGGCTTGCGCAGCGCGACCACTTCACGCTTGCCCATGCCTTCGGACTCGGCCTCATACGCCCACACGCCCATGTCGGCTTCACTGACCAGCAGGCGCTGGGCGCCATCGTCGGCGCGGCAATGTTTCGCGTGCGGGGGCAGGGCCAGTTTGCGTACCAGGCTGCGCTGCTCGCCCTGCATCACCCACTGTTCCGCCTGTCCATCCTTGCCGATCAAGAACAGATGAGCTAGCTGCTGGGCGTCGCGGTACAAACACGATGCTTCCACGGAAAACGTGGGCACGGGAAACGGCGCCAATTTGACCAGCTTGCCGGCCTGCACGTTCACGGAGACGGGCAGCGGGCGCTGCGTGTCCGCTTCGAGGAACACGGCCAGCACTTGATTTCCGTCAAGGCGCGTGTCGAGCTGCTTGGCGCGCACGGCGATACGGTCCTGCTCCTGGCCGGCCGCATTGAACAGACGCAAGCCGTGCTTGTCCAAAGCCAGCCAGCCGCCGCCGGGCAGGCGGGCCAGTTCTTCCGCCTCCTGCGTGAAGGCAGGCAAGGCGTTGGCGGGGGCGGCCTGCGCGCTGGCGCCCAGGCAGAAGGCAGCCAGCAAAGCGCTGCAGAGTACGGGTTTTTTCATGTTATTGAGAATCATCATCAGAAGGCGCTGGCTTTCAGGCTCACTTTAAAAGTGCGGCCGTATTGTTCGTTTTGCACGTTATATTGCTTCGTGCCCTGGTAGACATAGTATTTCTCGTTGTTCAGGTTGGCTGCCTCGAACGTCACCTGGAACTGCTTGTTGATCTGGTACGACAGCGAGAAATCGAGCTGTTTCTGGCTGTCCACGATACGGTCCTGGCTTGGGTCGAGGATATCGTTGCCCATTTCCAGCAGGTAGGGCGACTTGTAGTTGAGGGCCAGGCGGGCGCTGACCGGGCCTGTTTCATAGCCCAGCATCAAGTTCATCACCTGGTTTGACTGGCCCGGCAGGCGGATGTCGCGGTTCATCTGCTGCTTGCTGGCCTTGTCGTAGCGGCCGATCTGCGCGCTCGACGTGCTCAGGGTGCCGTTGACGCCGACGAGCAGCTTGTTGAATGGCGCAGGCAGCATGCGCAGCGGCTGCATGTAGGCCAGTTCGATGCCTTTCACTTTGGCCGCGTCGCCGTTCGCATAGGATGTCGCCGTCGTGTAGCCCGTCCATTGTCCCGTGCCGGCCAGGTTCGTCGTGTACGTAAAATTCTTGATGTCCTTGTAGAAGCCATACGCCGACATCACGCCGTCGTTGCCCAGCACGCGCTCGATGCCCAGGTCCAGGTTGTTGGCTTTCAAGGGTTTCAAGTCCGGATTGCCGATCACGGCTTCCGTATTGCTGGCCAGGCTGATGCCCGGTGCCAGCTGGCTGAAGTTGGCGCGCACGACGGCTTGCGTCCACGCGGCCCGCACGCTGGTTTTTTGATCCACGTCATAACGGGCTTGCAGGTTCGGCAGCCAGTTGGTGTATGAACGTTCGCGCGTCAAGGGCGTGGCCAAGCCGGCGCTGTCCACTTGCGAACCGGCCGCTTCAAAGCTCGTGCGTTCGGCGCGCACGCCGCCCAGGATGTGCCAGGCGTCGAAGTCATAGCTGTTTTGCACATACATGGCGTTGATGTCTTCATGCATGCGGTAATCGTTGATGATCGATTCCGTGGCCAGGCGCGCCTTGTCGCGGTCCAGTCCGGCGACCCTGGCGCGTATCAGGGCCGGGTCCAGCGCCACGCCGATGTTGCCCAGGTCGTAGTCGAGATTGTGGCCCTGCACGAAGGCGCTCATCGAGGTGGCACCGGCGCCCCAGTAATTGCCGCTGGAAGCCTTGCTGCTGTTGTACGCCCATTGATCCGTGTCATTGGTTTTTTCGCGGCGGCTGACTTTGGCGCCGAATTTCAGGGTGGCGATGTCGAACTTGCGCGCCAGGTCGATGCGTGCATGGTGTTCATTGTCCTTCGAATAGCGCTTTTGCAGGGTGATGGCATTGAGCGCATAGCTGGCCGGATCGTACAGCGAAGCGGGGCCGCTCAATTTCGGCTCTTGCGTATCCGTGAAACTGATGCCGGCGAAATTGCTGGTGCCGCGGAAACGGCCGTCGTTCAAGGACTCGGGCGTGTCTTCCGTGGCGCGGCTCAGGCCGCCTTTCACGTCCAGGGTCCAGTCGCCCGATTTCTGCTGCGTGCCCAGCACGAGCGAGCGCACCTGCTGCGTGTATTTGCGCTGGCGGATGCGGCGCTCGGCGCGCGCGCTGGCCGTCTGGCCTTCGGCCAGGCTGCCGCCCGTGATATTGCTGATGGTCAAACGGTCACGCACTTCATCGTCGGAAAATTCGCTCACAAAAGAGCGCAAGAACCAGCTGTTGCCCGCTTCGGGACGGTAATCGAGGTTGACGGCCAGGGCGCCGCGCTTGCGCACGGGCAGGTAGTCGCGCAGTTCCAGGCCCGACAATTTTCCCTTGCTCCAGGCGCCGCCCGTTTCCACGTCATCGGAGCCGAACGAGCGCTTTTCCGCGCTCAGGCCGGCGGCCACGCCCAGTTTGCCATCCAGGAAGCGCTGGGCCCACAGGGCGCCGCCGCTGGGGCTGGTCTTGCCCGTCTTTTCATCGTGGCTGGCGGCCACGTTGGCCGACAGCAGCTTGCCCGGCAAGTCGAAGGCGGACAGCGATTTCACCTCGACCGTGGCGCCCAGCGAGTTGGCGTCCATTTCCGGCAGCAAGGTTTTCGACACTTCCAGCGTGCGGATCAGGCCGGCAGGCAGGATGTCGAGCGCCACGGCGCGGCGGCCCGCTTCCGGCGACGGCACCAGCGCGCCGTTGATGGTGACGGCGTTCAGGTCAGGCCCCAGGCCGCGCACCGTGATGTAGCGGCCTTCGCCCTGGTCGCGCTGCACGGACACGCCCGGCAAGCGGGCCAGCGCCTCGGCCGCGTTTTTATCGGGCAAGCCGCCGATATCGTCGCTGCTGATGACGCTGATGATGTTGTCGGCTTTCTCTTGCGCGGCGATGGCGTTGCGCAGGCTGGCGCGCTGGCCGCTGACGACCACGGTGGCGGCCGGCTGGCCATCCGCATCTTGCGCTTGCGCATGGCTTTGACCGCTGAAGACGGCCATGAGGGCCAGGGACAGGGCCGTCAGGCGCAGCGGGGAGGGGAACGATGTGTGCATGGTTTTCATGAAGGGCTCGGTTGGGGGAAGGAACCGGGCGGATTCTAGGCAGCAAATATGACGGTTGCGTGACAGGGGCCGGCTTGCCACTCTGAAAACAACGGCTGGTGAACGCTTTGCGGCCGGAATGCGGCCGCCATGAGCTGAAATGACCCGCCGGCGCAGGGCGCATGGGCAATGGCTTGCCGGATTTGCCTGCGCCGCGTTGCGCATGTTGAGCCGTTTGCACCTGCCGCACGGGCGTGGGGCATGTCATCGTGCCGTCATGGGCGGGCGCTATCGTGGCGACAGCACCACTTTTAAAGGTTCCCCACATGCTGCCGTTGCACCGTAACAGTCTGATTGCCGCCGCGCTGGCATTGCCCCTGTTCTTTTTCCTGTATGCCACACTTGGGCACCTTAAACCGTTTGCCATCTGGAAGTGGATGGATATCGTCTGCGAAGGCGGCACGGCCGTCATGGCGGGCATCTGGTTTTTGTTTACCCTCAGCAGCCGTCCACGGGGGCTGGTGACGAGCCTGATCGCCGGCGGCCTGTGCGCCATCATGCTGGGCTCCTGGGCCGATTGCCTCGATGAATTCTTTGCCATCGATAAGAGCGCCGTGTGGGATAACTGGCTGGAAGCCCTGATTCCATTCGGCATGCTGGTGCTGACGATCGGCATGTATTACTGGCGCCAGGAACAGTTTCGCCTGAACGAACACCTGCAAAAGCGCGAACGCCTGTTCCGCGACCACCGTGCCTTCGACCGCATCACGCAGCTGGCCGACGCCAGCTATTTGCGCACGCAGATGCGCCTGGAGCAGGAACGCCGCCCCGGCCTCGATTGCGCGCTGGTCTTGCTCGACATCGACAGTTTTCACCTGATTAACCGCGAATACGGCCACCGCGAAGGCGACCGCGTGCTGCAAGCCGTGGGCCACATGCTGCTGCTGAACTTGCGCAATGACGATTTGCTGTGCCGCTATGCGGGCGACCGCTTTGCCGTGCTGATGCCGGGCGTGTCGCGCGAGGATGCGGCCGTGCGGGCGCGCCACCTGTGCGCCATGGTGGGGCAGATGCGCCACCATGCCAACGACAACCGCGAAATCCGCTTGAGCCTGCGGCATGCCTGCTCGCTCACCGAAGGCGTGCCGGAAGTGGTGCTGGCCGAGCTGAGCCGGGCTGTGGAAACGCCGCAGCCCCGTTCGGCCAGCGCCGCGCCTGCCTGATGCCGCTGAACCAGCAGGGCGACCCCAGCATCGCGGCCCATCACCAGCCGGCGCTGGTGCTCGACTATGCACGCAGCCGCGACCTGGCCACGGCGCCCTTGCTCAAGGGCACGGGCCTGGACGGCGGCGCGCTGCCATCCGCGGAAAGCCAGGTCAGCGCCGCGCAATACCTGCAATTGCTGGCCAACGTGGCGCGCGGCCTCGACAGTGCCGACACCAGCTTCATGCTGGGCCAGCAAATGCTGCCCGGTCATTACGGCGCGGCCAGCCATGCCTTGCTGCAGGCGCAGAATCTGCGCCAGGCCTTGAGCATCCTGTGCGATTTTCATACCTTGCTGTGCCCGCTGCTGCAACCGCGCTTGCGCGCAGCGGGCGAGCTGCACGTGCTGTACTGGGTCGATGCGTTCGGCGCGCCGAGCCAGCTGCCGTTTCTGGTGGAAATGCACATGACGGCGCTGGCGGCCATGTGCCGCTGGCTGGCCGGAGAGGCGCTGCCGTGGCGCTTCTGCTTCAACCGCGCGCGGCCCCGTCACGTGGAGCAGCATGAAGTGCACCTGGGCCAGGCGCTGCGTTTCGATTGCCAGGTGGACGCCATGCTCATCGATTCCAGCTGGCTCGACAAGCCCTGGCCGCGCGGCAATGCGACGGCCGCCGCGCTGGCCTTGCGCGCGGCGGCGCAGGCGCCCGTGCCTGCCGCCAGCCTGCTCGGTGCGCTGTACGACTATCTGCTGGCCAATATCCGCTGCGCGCCGACCCTGGAGCGCACGGCGCAGGAGTTCGGCGTCAGTCCCGCCACCCTGAAACGCCATCTGGCGCGCCATGGCACGCATTTCCAGGCCGAGCTGGACCAGGTGCGCGCGCACAAGGCGATCTACCTGTTCCAGGCGCATGGCTACGACAACGACGCCGTGGCCGCCTACCTCGGCTTTCATGATGCCACCAACTTCCGCCGCTCGTTCAAGCGCTGGACGGGGCAAACGCCGCAGCTGCTGCGCCACGCGCTGGCATTGTTCGTGGCGGGATGAGCGCCGGCGTTGCGCGCCAGCGCCATGGTGGGTCGTTCCTGAGGGAACAATTGCCCGTTCTGCCACATCCATAGTACACTCGTTCAGAGAGCGGACAGACGCGCTTTGAGGCGATCCGGCCAGGCGTCCCACGACGCCGCAACGCCGCCATCTTGATGGCGGAGCCGGCGGCAGACGACCGGTGTGCCGTGCCTTAACCCAGCCTGGAAACTGGCGTCACCAGTGTGGTGCGCCGGGAACCGGGCAACTTGATAATGCTCAATCGTGTATTCACAATCGCAGATCGATCCAGTCGTCAGTTTCCGCAACACCCAGGGTGAGGCGGTGCGCGGCACGATTTTCAACTTGCAGCGCAATTCGCTGGTCATGGAAATCTACAATCCATACTCGATTGTGCAGGTCAGCGAGGTGCTCAATGACGTGACCGTGCGCATGGGGGCAAAGAACGCCTACGTGGGCAAGGCCGTCGTCATCAGCAGCGTCAACACGGGCCTGACCGCCATCGTCTCCGTCACCCTGATCGACGAGTGGCGCGAGCTGAGCGACGTGGTCGTCGTCAAGGGTGCCGTATTGAAAGAATCGAGCGCCTTTGTCGCCGGCTGGGGCGAGCGCTTCCGCATCCGCCGCGATTACCAGATCGTCGTCAACGAAATGCGCGCCTTCCTGTCGGAAGTGGCGCGCTGGGTCGAGCAGGTCGACTTGTCGGACTCCTTGCCGAAGGAAAATGGCCGGCTGCGCCCCGACATCTTCGACGAGCTGGCCTTGCCGCTGATGGAGCAAACCCAGCTGTACTTGCGCCAGCTCGAGGTGGAAGCGTCGCTGGTCGAGGAAGAGCGGGCGCCCGCGCACCGCGCCTTCGCCCAGGCGGCCTTGCACCCGCTGATCCTGCGCGCCCCCTTCGTCTTCCGCACGTTTACCAAGCCGCTCGGCTATGCGGGCGATTACCAGATGGTCAACCAGCTGCTGGACGATCCGCGCCAGGGGCCGAGCACGTATTTTCAGATCGTCAATGCGGCCTTCCTGCAGGCGGCCGTGGCGACGGCGCACCGCAACCGCATCGATATCCTGACGGAATTCCTGTCGCAGAAGGCGGCCGCGGCGCGCGCCGCCGGGCGCGTGTACAAAGTGCTCAACGTGGGCTGCGGGCCCGCCATCGAGGTGCAGCGTTTCCTGGAAACGTGCCCCGATGCGCAATGGCTGGCCTTCGAGCTGGTCGACTTCAGCAGCGAGACGCTGGACTGGACGCGCGCGCGCCTGACCACCATCATGCAGCGCACGGGAAGAGTGGTCGAGATCGATTATGTGCACGACTCCGTGCACAACCTGCTCAAGCGCCGCCACGGTTCGGGCGCCACGGGCTTGCCCGGCAGTTTCGACGCCGTGTATTGCGCCGGCCTGTTCGATTATCTGTCCGACAAGGTGTGCGCGCGCCTGCTGATGCACTTCGCTTCGCGCGTGGGCCCCGGCGGGCGGCTGCTGGTGACGAATGTGCACGCCGATAATCCGGGCAAGTTCGGCATGGAGCATTTGCTGGAATGGCATTTGATCTATCGCAATGAAGCGGGCTTGTCGGCCTTGCTGCCCGAACATGCGACGGACCCGAAAATCTATGTCGACGCCACGGGCGTGAATGTGTTTGCGGAAGTGAGCATTCCTTGATGATGGATACCCCAGGCCTGCACGCCGGCTACACGGCCGTTTTGCGCGACTTCCGCCTGGAATTCAGCCGCGGCGGGGCCTACACGGGCATCGTGCTGATCCTGCTGGGCATGGGCCTCGATTCGGCCCTGTATCCCGATAAACAGTCGGCATTTACCAGCGCCCGCATCCTCGTGTCCGTGCTGATCTTTTGCGTTGTGCTGGCCATGCGCACGCGCTGGGCGCAAGACCGCATCCAGGGGCTGACGTTTGTGTGGCTGATCCTGCCGCAAATCATGATCGCCTGGATGATCGCCGTGACGGAAGGCGCCACCTCGATCTATTACGTGGGCATGACCCTGGCTATCTATTCGTCGGGCATCGTGCTGGCCTTCGGCCTGTGGCAAAATATGGTCTTTGGCGCCATTTCCTGCCTGCTGTACGTGGCCGCCTGCGCCTGGCATGCGGGCGGCTTCGACTTGCCGGGCACGTTTGTCGTCAATTGCCTGTTCCTCATCATGTCCGCCAGCATCAGCGCCGTGTTTACCTATTTCAATGAGCGCGCCCGCTTCATGCTGTTCCAGCTGAAGGCGGAAGTGGCGCAAAAGAACACCCAGCTGGAAGAAACGAATAAAAGCCTGGCCGATATCAAGGGGCAGATGCTGCAACAGGAGAAAATGGCTGCCATCGGCACCCTGGCCGCCGGCATGCTGCACGAGGTAAATAATCCCGTGAATTTCTGCATGATGGCCATCGAGGTAGCCATCGAAGACCCGGCCGCCAAGCAAAGCGCGCTGGTCAGTGAATGCCTGGCCGACGCCAAGCAGGGCATGCTGCGCGTGCAGCACATCGTGTCCGATTTAAAAACCTTTGCCTACCGCAAGAGCGGCAACCAGCTGGAAACGGGCCACTTCCAGTTCCGCAGCGCGCTCGACGCGGCCATCCGCCTCGTCGGCCACGAAACGAAGAACGTCAGCATCAGCCACGACTTGCCGGTCGACACCCTGGTGCGCGGCGACGAGGCGGCCATCGTGGGCGTACTGATCAATTTGCTGGGCAATGCCGTGCTCTCCATGCGCAAGGGCAATGCGCCGCCGTACGAGATCCGCATCACGGCCCACTGGGACGACAACCGCCTGCGCATCAGCGTGCGCGACAACGGCCCCGGCATCGCCCCGGAAAACCTGGCGCGCGTGTTCGAACCGTTCTTCACCACGCGCGAAGTGGGGCAGGGCCTGGGTCTGGGCCTGAGCATCAGCTATGGCGTGATCGAGCGCCACGGCGGCACCCTCTCCGCCGAAAGCGAGCTGGGCGCATGGGCCAGCATGAATTTCGACTTGCAGCGCTCCGACTGGGAGGGCCGTTAATGGACAGCGATAGCCGCGCCAGCGTGCTGTACGTGGACGATGAAGCGCTCGCCTGCAAGTATTTCGAGCGCGCCGTCGGCCAGCGCTACCGCGTGCTGACGGCGCAAAGCGTCGATGCGGCGCTGGCCTTGCTGAAAGATGAGGCCGCCAACATCGACGTGCTCGTCACCGATTACCGCATGCCGGACCGCCTGGGCAGCGAGTTGCTGCAGGAAGTGGCGCAGCGCTATCCGCACATCGTCTGCATGCTCGTCACCGCGTATGCGGACAAGGACGTGCTGCTGGAACTGATCAACGGCGGCACCTTGTTCCGCCTGCTGGAAAAGCCGCTCGACCTGGCCGCCATGCAAACGGCGCTGCAGCTGGCCGTGCAGACGGGGCGCGAGCGCGCCGCGCGCCGCCAGGGCCTGGTGGCGATGGAGGAATCGCTGGCTTTCCTCGCGCATGAATTGAACACGCCGCTGGCGGCCATCGCCAATTTCGCGCGCGGCATCGAACGGCGCGCGCAGGCGGATGCCGCCCCGCAGGCCGAGATCGGCGAAGCGGCCGCCTTGATGCACGACAATGCGCGCTATTGTTTGTCGGTGCTGGCCAGCTTTGTCGACACGGTGCGCCTGGCCAGCGCCGGGCCCGGCATGCAGGGCGGACGCCGCGCCGGCAGCGCGCGCCAGCTGCTGGCCGCCTTGCTCGACAGCTATCCCCTGAGCACGGCCCAGCGCGCCGCCATCACGGTCGAGCAGGGCGAGGATTTTGCCATTGCCGAGTCGCCCAATTGCGTGGCGCTGATACTGTCGTCCGTGCTGGGCAATGCCTTGCGCTCGGCCGGCGAGCAAGCCCATCCGGCTATCGGCATCCGCATCGATGCGGGCCGCATCACGGTGCGCGACAACGGCGCCGGCATCGCCCCCGAGATTGTCCAACAGCTGTTGATCGACCCCGTGAGTGCCAGCGGCAGCGAGGGCAAGGGCTGGGGCATGGTGTTTTGCCACCGCATGATGCAGTCGTTCGGCGGCAACCTCGATATCGCCACCGAGTTTGGCAGTGCCACCACGGTCACCCTGAATTTTCCAGTACATATAAGGAACGAGCATGATTGACGCCAATCTGCGTTTGCCGGCTCAGCTTGAGCCGGCACAAGGCTTGCCGACGATACTCTATGTCGATGACGAGGCCAACGCCCTCAAATATTTTCAGCGCGCTATCGCGCCGCTGGCCAACGTGCTGACGGCCACCTCCGTCGAGGAAGGCAAGCGCATCCTTGACGAGCAGGCTGACCGCATCGCCGTGCTGGTGTCGGACCAGCGCATGCCTGGCGCCTACGGCAACGAGCTGCTGTCGTATTGCTGGGACCGCCATCCGCACATCGTGCGCATACTGACCACCGCGTATTCCGAACTTGAGCACACGGTGGAAGCCGTCAACCAGGGGCAGATCCACCGCTACATCCAGAAGCCGTGGGATATCGCGGCCCTGCGCATGGAACTCAAGCAGGCGCTGGAACTGGCGCGCTTGCGCAATGAACACGCGCAATTACTGCGCGAAAAGCTGATGGTGCGCCAGCGGCAAGCCGTCGCCAACCGCATCGGCACCCTGTACGCGCTGTGCGCCAGCCTGGCCGGTCCGGAACAGCAGCTGCCCGTGGAAGCGTATCTGTCGGCGGCCCTGACGGCCGGCGTCACGCCGCCCGAGCCGGACTGGCTGCTGATGGATTATGCCGACCTGGTCAGTTCGGAAGCCTTCCGCGGCACCGCCTTTGCCGCCGCCGTGCGCCAGCAGCTCGACACGCTCGAGCGCGAGCATCCGGGGCGCGGCGTGGAGCAGGCGATCGACATGCTGCTGCCCGTGTTTGGCGCGGCGCTGCAAAACCAGGGCGGCACGGCGCTGTTCCTCGATGGACGCCTGCTGACGGAATTCCTGGAAACACCGACCACCACGCCCGTCTCGTCCATCCACGCTTTCTGGCTGGCCAGCTTGCTGTGGCTGGCGCGGCGCGGCTGGTCATTGCAGCTCAGCAAGACGGAACTGGGCTTGCAGGGCAAGGTAGTGCAGGCTGAACCGGCGCTCACGCCCGACCACCTGGCGGCCTGGATCGAGCAGTTCTAAGCTGGCGTCGCCTATTTGGTTTCTGGTTCCCATACGTAAGCGACGGTGGCCCATTGCTGCACTGGCTGGCCGTTCTGTTGCGCTGGCGTGAAACGGCAAATGCTGAGGGCCGCGCGCGCCGCTTCGTCCAGTTGGGGGTGGCCGCTACTACGTTCCAGCTGCGATTCCAGCACCGCACCATCGGTGTCGATCAGCAAGGCCAGAAAAGTCGTGCCTTGCGCCACCTCTGGCAGCGTAGCCGGTGGGTATTTCGCCTTGCTGCAGTTGCGCATATCTACCACGGCCGCTTTGACAAGACCCAAGGCGTCAGCGGTAACGGGCGGGGCCGTGGCGGGCGCAGCATGGGTATGGGTGGTGCCGGCGCAGGCCGCGAGCACGAGAGGTGCCAGTAGGCGGCCGCTTAGGGTGAGAGGTTTCAAGGGGACTCCTACAATGAAATTGCAAAAAAACAGGGCCGCGCGGGCCCTGTTTCCATTTGCTGCCGGCAGGCTTAGCGCTCCGACGCCGCCTTCAGGTTGTTCAAGCCCTTTTCAAAATCCTTGCCGATCATCCTGTCCATGCTGACGAACACCGTCATGACCTTGCTGACGTAAGGGCTGGGGCCCGTCATGGTCCAGTTCACCTTGGTGCCGTCGCCCTCGGGTGTCATGGTAAACGTGGTGGTGTTGTGGCTTTCGAACGGTTTCAGGAAGTCCAGCTTGATGACGGTGCGCTCGGGCTGGGCCGCTTCCGTGATTTCCATGCGGCCGGCGCCCACCTTGTCGTTGCCTTGCCACGCATATTGCGCGCCCAGGCCATTGGCCGGTCCCGTAAACGTGCGGCGCATGGCGGGATCGAGCTTTTCCCACGGGGACCAGGCGGCCCAGTAATGGAAGTCCGTGATCAGGGCGGCGATTTTATCGGGCGGGGCCTTGATGGTGATTTCGCGCTGGACACTGAAAGTGTCGGGCTTGGTGGTGGCATAGCCGAGGATGGCGGCGACGACGACAACGATCAGCAGCAGGGTTTTTTTGATCATATGCTCTCCAAATCTTGAATGGTCGATGCGAACGAATCAAGGCAATCTTAGCAGATATGAATGGCCGTGCGCTGCTAGTTGGCCTTTATTTGCGCCAGCGCGCCGCCGGGCCGCCTGCACGCCAGGGTTGTACCGGTTTGTGGCGGGAGCCGGCGTCCGCTAGAATGCTGGCCTGCAAAGATTTCAGAGGGAAATATGATTCATCGATCGATCGCCAGGCTGACCCTGGCGTGCGGCGTGCTGGCGTCCGCCTTTGCCGCGAACCTGGCGCATGCCGATGCCTGTCCTGCCCATTACGTCGATGGCCGCAAGCCGGAAATCACCAACCCCAAGCTGGACGTGGCAACCAAAGAGCTGTGCTACAACGTGTTTGGCGTGATGCATTCGGGGATTACGCGCACGCCGCTGTGGTCGGCCGAGCACTTGACGGCGAACAACCTGGAAGCGGCGCAGGACTTGTCGCGCGAAAACTCCTTCCATGCCGAACGCAAGCTGCCCGCCGCCCAGCGCGCGGAGCTGGCCGATTATGCGCGCAGCGGCTTCGACCGTGGCCACATGGCGCCGAACGGCGACATGCCGGACCGCCAGAGCCAGCGCGACAGTTTTACCCTGGCCAATATGGTGCCGCAAGACTCACGCAACAACCGCTATGTGTGGGCCGGCATCGAGGGCGCCGTGCGCAAGATGGCGAAGAAGGAGGGCGACCTGTACGTGATCACGGGACCGGCCTTTATTGGCGGCAACTTGCGCAAGGTGGGAAGAGTCATCGTGCCCAGCCACCTGTACAAGGCCGTGTACAGCCCGCGCCAGCGCGCCGGCGCCGCCTACTTCATCGAAAACGTCGATACCAAGGCGTATGAAGTGCTGAGCATCGCGCAACTGGAAGACAGGATAGGCATCGATCTGTTACCGTCGCTGACGCGGCAGCAGAAACTGCGCATGCTGAGTTTGCCCAAGATCAATAGCAAGTCCAAGAAATAACAAGACCGTCGAAAAGGAAATCCCATGTGCGCAAAGAAATTCGTCCCGTACGCCAATGAAAGCGATGTGCTGGAGATCGGCAGCCTGAGCATCGAAAACCGGATCGACCGCATCAGCATCAGCGGCGACATCGACCTGACCCTGGACAAGCCGGGCCTGGCCCTGGCCAAGCAGCTGCAAAAACTGCTGGGCGACGTGGTGGCCCAGCTGGAAAAGCAGGAATTGCCCGACCAGCTGCCGCCGCCCGAGGTGACGTCGGTGGCCAATCCCTTCGAGTGACGCCGGGGCCTGCGCCTATTTTGCCGGGCTGGCGGCGCGATAGTAGCCGTTCCGGCTGAGTTCTTCCGGCGCATTCGCCACTTCATACGCGGTCAAGGCGATGGCGATGGCCGAATATTGCTGCGCCGCGCTGAAAGGCAGCACGTTGTCGTACGTGTCCAGCACCGTGTGATGCACGCGGCCGTAGTCGAAATCGCCGAGCACGGTAAATTTCGGCGTCGGCACGCCATGCAGGCTGAAAACGGCGTCATCGCTGCCTGCCTGCGCATTCATCGCCTTGCTGGCGTCGCGCGGCACATCGTTGACGGTCGCGGCGAAGCCGAACACGGGGTGGACGTCTTGCAGGGCCCGTTCGACCCGGCCAAACACGGGTTGCCAGGCCGTGGGAACGGCGATGCCGTCGATGGCGCCGGGGCGGCCGTCGCGGTTGAGCATCATGACGATGTTCTTCATTTCAACCGCATGCCGCTCGGCGAACGCGAATGAACCCTTGCGGCCGATTTCCTCCGCGCCGAAGGCCACCAGCATGATGGTGCGGCGCGGCTTCGCTTCGGACAGCGCCAGCAGGCGCATCGCTTCCAGCATGGCCGCCACGCCGCCGCCATTGTCGGCCGCGCCCGTGCCGCCATCGTAGCTGTCGAGGTGGGCGCCGATCAGGACGATTTCCCCGGGCTTTTCCGTGCCGGGAATGCGGGCGACGACGTTGTGATACGTGACGGGGCCCGGATAGAACCAATTGCGGATATCAAACTCCAGCGTGACGGCCTCACCGCGCGCCAGGCGCTGGCGGATGTCCGCGTACTGTGGCGCGGCCAGCTTGATGTCGGGCAAGGTCGGCAGGGTCGCCCAGGTGGCAGGCGCCGCGCTGGCGGCATACAGCGGTTCTACGCCGGACTGGAGCGTGCCCAGGGCGCCAGCCTGCATCAGCACCCGGGCGATGGCCCTGGGCTTGTGGATGGCGCTGCCATCGCGCCCGCCGCCGCTGTTTTCGCCGCCGATCAGCACCCATTTGCCCTTGAATTGCGCGGCGCGCTGCTGCGCCTCTTCCAGGGTAGCCGGCCCCATGATTGCCAGGCCTTGCTGCACGCCGCGCGTGCCGGCCGAGTAGGCGGGCGTCGCCACGCGCAGGGGCTGATCCTGGGGCGCCACCATCCTGCCCGACCAGGGACCGCGGTTGAAGCCGGCGGGCATCTGGCCCGCCTCTTCCAGTTCGGCCTGCACGCCCCATTGCTGCAATTGCATGCGCGCCCATTGCGCCGCATGCGTGTAGGCATCGCTGCCGGCCATGCGGCCGCCGAAGCGGTTGCTCAGGATGTCGAGCCAGTCCATCGCGCGCGGCTCGCTCGTGCCCAGCGCCACGATCTTGCGCGCCGTGGCGTCGCCGGAGCGTGATTGCGCCGCTTCGATGCGGGCATCCCTGCCGGACAGCATGGACAGGAAGGCGGGCAATGTGCCTTGCCGGCGCGCCGCCAGCGCCGCATCCAGCTTCGCGGAACGGTGCAGCTTATTTTGGCGCAGCAGCGTTTCGTAGGCGCGCAGCACGCCCTGCATGCCCGCCAGGTCGCGCTCCCCTTGCTGCCGCGCCTGTTCCGGGTGCTCGATCTGGAAGGCCATCACGCTGGCCAGGTACTGGAAGCGCAATGCCGCCCGCGTGGCCGGCGCGGGGGCGGTGCTGAGCCAGTCATCGGGCATGCTGGCGTCGAACGTGAGGTCGGGAATGGCCTCGATCCATGCGCCCAGCCAGGCGCCGTCGCGCTGCTGCACGGCCAGCGGGTCGCCCTGCGCCTCGTTCGCCATCCGCACCACGCGCATGCGCTCGGCCGGCGTGGACGGGCCGCGCGCGGCGTTGTCGGCCGCTGCTGCCGCTGCCAGCGCTGGCGCCGGCAGCGTGGGCGCCACATAGCGTTCCCTGAGCCGCGTGCCGCTCACGGGCTTGGGCTCGTTCTCATCGGTTTCGACCAGGCGTTCGCCGCTCAGCACGTCGCCCTTGGCTTGCAAGGTCCAGCGTATCGTCACTTCGGTGCTGACCTCCTTGCCGTTGCGCCCCGTGCTGACGCGCTTGCCGGCATGCCGGAAGACGGTGCCGGCGGGGCCGGTTGTCCCGTGCACCGTGCGCGGCGCGGTGAGCTGGCCCCGTTCGTCGAGCCACGCGATCGTCGCGCGCATGCCGCCTTGTTCTTCGGTAATGTCGAGGATGCCCGTGTCGATCAGGTCGGCCTCGACGCCATTCGTCGTGGTCGTGCCCGTCGCCGTCTGGAATTGCCACTGTCCGGCGAGGGCCGGCGTTTGCGCGTACAGGGCGCCCGGCAGCGCGGCAGCGGCGAGGATGCAGGTGGCGTAAAGGTGGGGATGGAACAGGTGCATGGTTATCCTTGTCAGGGTTTTCACTCGGGAAGAGTCGAAAAACAGTATGGGGATAACCAGATTGCCAAGATGCTACTTTCCGACCAAGGCCGGGATTTGCGGAATGAAGGCGGGTTTGGCCGCGCCGAATGCCAGGTCAACCCCATCCGGCAAGCTGCATCGGACGAGGTTGATCTGGCACAAACTTACCTGGCGAACGCCTGCGCCGCCGGCGTCACGGTGACGGCCGCCGGCTTGATGTCCAGCTTCATCGCGCCGATGACCTTGTCTTCATCGAGCAAGGCTTGCGGCTTGTTGCCGTCGTACTTGATGGGAGAAAACGCGTCGCTGACGAGCTTTTCCTTCAAGCCGGCCGCATCCTTGGCGACGATCACCACGGACAGGTTCTTTGCCGACAGATGCTGTTTGATGGCGCGGTTGACGTCTTGCACCGTCAGTTTCGACAGGCCATCACGCATCAGTTTGGTAAATTCCGGCGTGCCATACCATTGCGAATCGAGCGCATAACCGAGCTGCTGGTCTTGCGTCGACGTCATGACGAAGACGTTCTTCATCAGGTAGTCGCGCGTGGTGGCGAAATCGTCCTGTGTCAGACCGTTGTCGACGAGCTTGCCCAGTTCCGTCAGGGCCACGCGCAGGGCGAAGTGGGCGTTGTCCGGCGCCACGGGGCGGATCCAGATTTCGAACAGTTGCGCCTTGCGGCCCAGGTTCGGGTTCGGGAAGAACTGGTACATGCCGCGCGGGAACGCTTCGATATACGCGTAATCGCCATAGTTCATGCCGCGGAGCTCACGGATGCGCTGGTACAGATAGGAATTCGAGGCGCGGTGCTCGCCCAGCCAGGTCTTCGCCAGCCACAGGGCGGGGAAGTCCGGGTGCGTGCGCGTCACGTCGAGCGGCAGGCCGAAGGAAATCGCCGTGGCGCGCGTGTTTTTCTCGATGATTTCCACTTCCAGGCCCTGCGCCTTGCGGCCCGCGGGTTTCACGGTGGCCGGCAAGCCTGGGCCGGCCGGCAGGCTCGCCAGCGCCTGCGTCAGCGAGGCCGTCATGGCGTCGGACACGTCGCCGGAAATGCCCACCTTGACGGCGCCTTGCGCATACGCCGTCTTCCAGAACTGTTTCACGTCGTCCAGGGTGATGGCGTCGATGCCGGCGACCGTGCCCAGCACGGGGTGGCCGTACGGCGTGCCCGCATACACATTGGTTTGCAGGCGTTCCTTGGCGAATTCCTCTTCGTTATTGTCCTTCAGGTCCAGCAGCAGCGCGTTGCGCTGCGCATCCTTCAGGCGGCGGAAGTCGTCTTCGCGAAAACCCGGCGAGAGCAGCAGGGGCAGGGCGATGGCGTTGAATTGCGTCCAGTTATCCCTGTGGATGGAACCCGTAAACGTCGTCATTTCCTTGTCCGTCTGCTGGCTGAAACTGCCGGCCAGCGGGAACAGGGCCTGGTTGATTTCGTCGATCTTGCGCTCGGACGAGCCGCCGGACGCCACCATGGCGGCCGTCAGCGCGGCCAGGCCTTCCTTGCCTTGCGGGTCTTGCGCGGAACCGGCCGTAAACAGCAGCTTGTAGCGGATCTGCGGCAGCGCGGACTTTTGCACCAGCACGTCGAATTTGGCATTTGACGCGGCCGGCAGCAGGCTGGCCAGTTTCGGCGTGGCGGCGATGGCCGCCGGCATGGCTTCGTGCGACAGGGTGGTCACCACCAGGCCGTCGTCCGTCAGGTATTTGCGCGCGGCGGCCTGCAGGTCGGCCGGCGTGAGCGTGTCGATCAGGCGGTAGTACTGGTTGATGGTGGCATACGAGCGGTCGAAATGCACGAACGAGGCCAGGGTGCCGGCGATCTGCTCCGTATTGTCGAGCGAGCGGATCAAGCCGTACTTTTCCGCCGACTTGGCGTCCGCCAGGTCTTTTTCGCTCACCGGCGTGTCGCGCAGCTGCGCCACGGTGGCCAGGATGGCGTCGCGCACGTAGACGGCGTCGGCGAGGTTTTTCACGCGCGCGCCCAGCACGGCCAGGGTCGGGTCGACGCGGTCCGGCGTCATGTCGAACAATTGATCGACCTTCTGTTCATTCTGCACCAGGCGTTTATATAGCGGCGAGGTGCGGCCGAACGACAGCGACAGCAAGGTCGCCAGGGCCGCCTGGTCCTTGTCCTTGACGGAAAACGCGGGCGCATGGAAACCCACGGCCACCCATGGCAGGGTCGGCGTGGGCCAGGCCACGTGCTTGTAGACGGGGCCGCGCGGCGCGGGTTCCACGGGCACGGCCGCCTGCTGCTTGCCGCGCTGCCAGCTGCTCCAGTACTTTTCCACCAGCGCGATGGCTTGCTGCGGCTCCACATCGCCGGCGATGATGATGGTGGTGCGCTCGGGACGGTACCAGCGGTCGAAGAAGAGCTTCGAATACGCGTACTGGTTCGGCATGTCTTCGATGTCCTGGATGAAGCCCATCGTCGTATGCTTGTAGGTATGCGTCGTGTAGGCGCTGTCGCGCATCACTTCGAACAGTTTCGACACGGGATTGGCGCTGTTCTTGTTGTATTCTCCCAGCACGGCCCGCGATTCCGTCTTGAACGCGTCTTCCGCGTAATCGAGGTGCTGGAAGCGGTCCGCTTCCACCTTCAGCACGGTTTCCAGGTCCTGCTTGGCAAACGTCGTGTGGTAATTGGTCAGGTCGTCGCTGGTGTACGCGTTCTGGCGCGCGCCGGCGCGGGTGATGACTTCCTGGTATTTCTCGGGCGGATACGCCTTGGTGCCGCGGAACATCATGTGTTCAAAAAAATGCGCGAAACCGGACTTGCCCGGCTCGACTTCATTGCGCGAACCCGTCTGCACGGGAATCTGCAGCGAGACCAGGTTCGGAAAGCCGGTCGGCACGATGATGATTTTCAAGCCGTTGGCCAGGGTCTTTTCCGTTGCCTTGAACGGCAGCAGGTCGGCCTTGGCGGCGGCAGCGCCGTGGGTGGCGGCCGGCTTGACGGGCGCGGCGCCCAGGTTCGACGCGGCCATGGCCGACAGGGCCAGGGCGAAAGCGGGTAATAAAACAGGCATGATTCTTGACACGGGGGCTCCTTCTTTTTGGATGTTATGAAAGTGCAACGCCGCAGCATAGAATATTCGTGCCGCCGTGCATAGGGGCACGAGTTGCAACGAGGAAAGATGTCTAGAAGTCGGGCCGCAGGATGCGCGCCGTCAGATGCGTCAGAAAATCGCGCCGGGTCGGCAGGAACATGCGGATATACACGATGCCGTGCGCGCGCTCATGCTGGTACACGACGCGGATGTCGTGGCACAGGCGCTGCCGCACGTCGAGGCCGAGGTCGCGGGCTTCTTCGATGGGCGCGCCGCTGTCGGGATAGGTCTTCAGATCGGCCAGGAGTTGGCGAAAGCCCGAGCTGAACTGCTCGCAGGCCGCCGCAGCATGGCGCGCCTGGAAGTCGCTGCGCAATTCCCTGAAATCGGCTGCTGCGCTGTTCAGCACGACGATGCGCGTCATCTCAAGCCTGGTCGAGGCTGGCCAGGAAAGCTTCTTCGGACAGCACGTCGCCACGCACGATTTCCTGGTTGCCCATGGCGATCAGCTTCATGAACGCGTGCTGCTCCTGCATCTGCTGGGCCTGCCGCTTGCCTTCCTGGTAGGCGTGCATGGACAGCACGACCATCTTCGCTTCGCCATTTTGCGTGATGATGAGGGGCTCATCCTGGCCCGCGTCAAAGCTGCTGACGATTTCCGCCGTGTTGGCCTTCAAATAGGAAATCGGCTTGATGCGTTCCTTGAGGTTCATGGCGGCTCCGCGATTGAATGTGCATCTGAATGTATAGGACTAAATATACACCAAATTTGGTCGTGTTTCCTGATGCCGGCACTTGCCGCTTACGTCAGCGTCGTTTCCGGCAGGCTGATGCGGTTGCGGCCCAGGTGCTTGGCGCGGTACAGGGCGCAGTCGGCCGTGTGGATCAGCTGCCCCAGTTCCGTGCCGGGGCCGGGCAGGGATGTGGCGGCGCCGATGCTGACGGTGACGCAGGCCCCGTCGGGACGCTTGCGCGGCAGTTGCAGCCGCTCCACGCGCTGGCGGATGCGTTCGGCCACGATGGCCGCGCCCTTGAGCGACTGGTTCGGCAAGATGACGGCAAACTCCTCGCCGCCGTAGCGGGCCACCAGGTCGTTCGTGCGCATTTCGCTGGCCACGGCGCCGGCCACCTTGCGCAGGCACAGGTCGCCGCCCTGGTGGCCGTGGCTGTCGTTGTATTCCTTGAAATTGTCGACGTCGACCATCAGCAGCGACAGGGGCTGGCTCTGGCGCTGGGCGCGCTGCCACTCGGCCAGGAGGGTGTCGTCGAAGCAGCGCCGGTTTGCCAGGCCCGTCAGGCCATCGCGCGTGGCCAGGCGTTGCAGTTCCGCCTGCGCGCGCTTTTCATCGGTCATGTCGCGCAGGGTTTCGACGACGGCGATCAGTTCGCCGTGGTTGCCGTAGATGGGGCTGGCATCGACGGCCAGGTAGCGCCGCCGCCCCGTGCGCGGCATGTCGCACCAGTTTTCCGCGCACAGATTGTTGCCCGTGCTGCTGCGGTATTGTTGCTGCGCGTACAGGGCGCGCAGGTCGCCGCCGCGTCCGGCCAGCAGCAGGTCGGCCAGGGTGGGGCGCTCGTCGTTGTAGAAGCAGCGGCCCGGCTCGCGCATGCCCAGCACTTCGGCGGCCGGCACGCCCGTCAGCTGTTCGCAGGCGCGGTTCCAGATCATCACCTGGCCATGCACGTCGAGGACAAAGGTGGGCACCACCAGCAATTCCATCATCTTGACGGCAAAACCCTGGGCTTCATCGTAGGGCGAGGCGCTGGCAGGTGCGTGGCTATCCGGCATGTAAGCATCCTTCTTGGGGTGAATGGGGCGGGCTCGTTGGCCATGATGCAGCGCAGCGAGGCCGATGGTGTTGATCTTGAGCAATATTTTCAGCGATGGAGCATCGCCTCGTCGTGGCTGGCTGGCAGGGGCAGCGACAGGCTCAGGGTGGTGCCTGCGCCGCTGTGGCTTTCGATGTGCAGGCTGCCGCCGGCGGCGGCCACGCGCTCATGCATGCCGGACAGGCCGCAGCCGAGGCGTGGCGGCGAGCCCGTCAGCCCGACACCGTCGTCGCTGATGCGGCATGCCAGCGTGTCGCCTGCTTGCTGCAGGCAGAGCTGGACATGCGTGGCGCGCGCATGGCGGGCGATGTTCGCCAGCGCTTCCTGCAGCGCGTGATACAGCAAGGGGCCGTGCGCGCTGCCGGCGGCGGCGTCGAGCTGGTAGTCGCAGCTGCAATCGATGCCCGTGGTGCGCTTGAAATCCGCCAGCAAGCCGTCGCACGCCGCTTGCAGGCCGGCGTCGAGGGCGGGCGGGCGCAGGTCGTGGATGACGCAGCGCAGCGCTGCAATGCTCAGGTCGACATTGCGCGCCATCATGGCCAATTGCCGTGCCAGCAAGGGATCCGCGTCAGGCGTGCTGGTTTGCAGCATGGCCAGGTCGATTTTCAGGGTCAGCAGGTGCTGGCCCAGGTCGTCGTGGATGTCGCGCCCGATGCGCAGGCGCTCCTGTTCCCGTGCCTTGTGCTGCCCGCTGGCCAGGCGCTCTTGCTCGGCCTGCGCGCGCAGCTGTTCCAGCGCCCGCAGGCGCTGCGCCAGCCGGTGCTGGCGCCACAGCAGCAGCGCCAGCCCGCCGCACAGGATGGCGCAGGCCAGCATCGAAGGTGAGGGCGTGCCCGCCTGCAGCATCGGCCCGGCGGCATGGCCCGCGTGCAGGGAAGCGAGGGCGGCGGCCGCCAGGCAGGCCAGAATGCTCCGGCGGTACGGCGGGCGTATCCAGCGTTGCACCATGTCCATGCTCCCCAAAAATGTTTTCCGTCAGGCAATGTTCTTACAGAAAATATATTAACTTTGGGCTATTTATATTGTCTAAACGCAAAAGCCGTGCAGTTTTGCCCGTCATTGTGGCTTTCTTGCCGCTGGATGCCGCGCCGCCGGGTGGCAGGCACGGCATTTGCACGGAAAGTGTCGTGGCGGCATATAATAGAGGGTTGTCAATCGGCTTTTGCGGTGACGGTGCGCTGCGCCGGCCTCGATGCGTTCGCCCTGCGCGATGACGCCAGCCAGCTCTTAGGAAATACAGTGACTTATAGCATCAAAGAGATTTTTTACACCCTGCAGGGCGAAGGCGCGCATGCGGGCCGTCCCGCCGTGTTTTGCCGCTTTTCCGGCTGCAACCTGTGGACGGGCCGCGAAAGCGACCGCGCCACGGCCGTGTGCCAGTTCTGCGACACGGATTTCGTCGGCACCGATGGCGAACTGGGCGGCAAGTTCAAGACGCCGCAGGAATTGGCCGCGTTGATCGACAGCCTGTGGCCGGCCAGCTATACCGCCAGCAAATACGTGGTGTTTACGGGCGGCGAACCGCTGCTGCAGCTGGACACTGCCCTGATCGACGCCATGCACGCGGTGGGCTTTACCATCGCCATCGAAACCAACGGCACCTTGCCCGTGCCCGCCGGCGTGGACTGGATCTGCGTCAGCCCGAAGATGGGCTCGACACTGGTCGTCCACAAGGGTAACGAAATCAAGGTCGTCATCCCCCAGTTCCAGCAAGACCTGGCCGCCTACGAAGGGCTCGATTTCGAGAACTTCTTCGTGCAGGCCATGGATGGTCCATTGGCCGCGCACAACATGCAGCTGGCCATCGAGACGTGCAAAAGCAACCCGAAGTGGAAGCTGAGCCTGCAAACCCATAAACTCCTGCAAATACCTTAACAAAACAATATGCTGACTATCACACGCAAGCTCGAATTCGACGCGGGCCACCGCATTCCCGACCACAAAAGCCAGTGCCGCAACCTGCACGGCCACCGCTACACGGTGGAAATCACCCTGGTCGGCAAGGTCATCGAAGCGGAAGGCAATTCCGACAACGGCATGATCATGGACTTTTCCGACGTCAAGACGCTGGCCAAGCAGCACCTGGTCGATGTGTGGGATCACGCCTTCCTCGTCTACGAGAAGGACACGGCCGTGCGCGATTTCCTGGCCAGCCTGCCCGACCATAAAACCGTCGTCATCGACCGCATCCCGACCGTGGAAAACCTGGCCCGCATCGCCTTCGAGATCCTGAAAGCGGCCTTTACCGACCATTTCGGCACGGGCTTGCACCTGCATAAGCTGGTGCTGCATGAAACGCCGAATTGCTGGGCAGAAGTGACCGATGACTGAAACGCACGCTGGCGCGCAGGACGCGCGCTATATGCAGCTGGCCCTGGAGCAGGCCCAGCACGCGTGGGACCTGGGTGAAGTGCCCGTGGGCGCCGTCGTCGTCAAGGATGGCGAAGTCATCGCCGTGGGCTACAACCAGCCCATCGGCCGCCACGACCCCACGGCGCACGCGGAAGTGATGGCCTTGCGCGCGGCCGCCGAAAAGCTGGGCAACTACCGCTTGCCCGGCTGCGAGCTGTACGTGACCCTGGAACCGTGCGTGATGTGCTCTGGCGCCATGCTGCATGCACGGCTGGCGCGCGTCGTGTACGGCGCGGGCGACCCGAAGACGGGCGCCTGCGGTTCCGTGCTGAACCTGTTCGAGCAGCCGGCGCTGAACCACCAGACGGCCATCGCAGGGGGCGTGCTGGCCGACGAGTGCGGCGCTTTCCTCAAGCGTTTCTTTGCCGAGCGCCGCCGCGCGCAGGCGGAAGCGCGCAAGCTGGCCCATCCTCCGGCCTGATTTCGGCCCAGGCAGGGCCGTCATAGCCTTGTCCCGCGTGCCAGCCGTGCCAGCCACCCCGGCTGGCATTTTTTATAATTGTTGCGAAATAACATCTGTCTAGACGACTTTGCCATTCTCAAATGAGAATGATTCGTGTTACAGTATTGTTTTCGCCAGCAAACTTTCCTTATGCATCGTTAACACTTTCGTTATCGATCCGGGTTCAAGAGCCAGCCTCCACTCTTAAACCGGATCATCATGACTACAGTGCTTCTGCAGCGCTCCGCTGCGCCCGTCGTATCTCCCGTTCCTGCCCGCCGCCACAACCTCGTGTTGCGTGCCGCCTTGCTGGGCTTGTTCGCCGCGCCGTTGCTGCCTGCCGTGGCGCAAACGGCCGCCATCAACGCGGGCACGGCAGCCCAGGAACCGGCCAAGCTGCCTGTCTTCCCGGAAATCGTCGTGAACGCCAAACAGGATTACGAGCGCCGCGCGGGCACCAAGACGGTGATCCGCAGCGACGACCTGGAGCGCCGCAACGTGACGGACATGGCCGGCATCGTGCGCTATCAGCCGCTGATCAGCACGCCAATGGCGGCCTCGGGCGGCGGCGGCATGTGGGATGGCGCGGGCAACACCGGTTACAACATCCGCGGCCTGGAAGGCAACCGGGTCAGCCTGGAACTCGACGGCATTTCCCTGCCCGACGCGTCACCGAAGCCGGACAGCAGTAACATGAACGCCTTCGGCATGGGCCGCGATTATTTTGATCCAGAAACTTTCCGCGAAGTGCGCATCGATTCGGGCACGACGGCCGTCAGCGGCGCCAATCCCGGCCTGGGCGGCGGCGTGGCCTTCATCACCAAGTCGCCCGAGGATTTCCTGGGCGAAGGGGTGGACCATTACGTGGCGTATAAGTATGGCCGCGCCACGGCCGACCGCAGCAATGCGCACACCCTGACGGGCGCCGCCAAAATCGGCGCCAATCTGCAGGGCCTGGCCGTGTACGTGCACCGCGAGGGCGAGCAGCTTGACAGCCGCGGCAGCGCCACCGTCAACCCGGATGACTGGCATTCGAACGCCTTGCTGTCGAAACTGGTGTGGGCCTTGCCGGGCGAACAAAAGCTGGACTTGACGGTCGACATGTTCGAACGCAAGAACAAGCGCGACCTCAACAATAAAGTCAGCGCCATGTACCCGGACGGCGTGCAGCAGGATTCCACCACCAAGCGCACCCGCGTCAGCCTGGGCCACGAGGTGGTGCTGAAGGATTTCGCCCTGTTCGACCGCCTGACCTCGAAAGTCTACCTGCAGAATGCGAAGATCGAGGACAAGAGCAAGGGGCGCTATGTCTACCGCGGCAATGCCCAGCGCGCCATCGACACCAGCTTCAAGAATGACAGCATCGGCTTGAGTTCGGAGGCGTTCAAGCAGCTCAACGCGGACAACGCGCTGCTGTACGGCGTGCAGCTGGAACAGGCCAAATCGCGCCGGCCCTGGATGGAAGACCGCACCCTCATCGCCACGGGCGAGCACCAGATCACGCGCAAGAACCGCATGGCCGACATGGATGTCACCAAGCTGGCCCTGTACGTGCGCGACGACCTCAGTTTCGACCTGGGCGGCAAGAAAGCCGTGCTGACGCCCGGCCTGCGCGCCGACTACCGCAAGCTGGAGCCGAAAAACCTGCAGAACTACCTGATCGGCGTGCCGAATGCGGCCAAGGAAGTGCGCAAGGAGAGCGATTCCTACTTCACGCCGAGCCTGAGCCTGTCCGTGGAAGTGCTGCCGCAAATGCAAGCCTACGCCACGTTCACGCGCGGCACGCGCCTGCCGACGGCGATCGAACGCACGGGTACCTATGATTCCATCAGCTATACGGGCACGGGTAATGGCTATGCCGTGCTGGGCAATCCGAATCTGGGCAAGGAAACCAGCAAGGCATATGAACTGGGGCTGAAAGGCGACGTGACCAGGGGCTTGAGCATGCAGGCGTCCGTCTACCAGACGGAGTACAAGAATATGATCGAGTACGTGGCGCAAGAGCTGGATCCGGTGAATTACCCGACCCTCACCCTGGGCCTGTTCCGTCCGGAAAACATTGGCAATGCGCGCACCTGGGGCGCCGAGCTGAGCCTGCGCGCGGAGCTGGGCGCCTGGTTGCCAGCCATGCAGGGCTACCGCGTCGACCTGGCCACGGGCGTGGCCAAGGGCCGCTCCTTCAATACCCTGACGGGCGACAGCGGCGGCCTGGCCTCGGTGGCGCCGGCCAAGACGGCGCTGACCTTCGGCTATGACCATGCGAACAAGTTGTTCGGCCTGGAACTGACGGCGCTGCATGCCGGCGAGAAACAGGCGCCGAACGATTTGCTGATGGGCGGGACCGCGCCGCTCTTCAAGGTGCCGTCGTACACCATCTTCGACTTGTCGACCTACTGGAACGTGCACAAGAACGCCAAGATCATCGTCGGCGTGTACAACTTGACGGATCGCAAGTACTGGGATTACGCCGCCGCGCGCAGCCTGGCCGCCGGCACCACGGCTGCCAGCCGCGCCGAGATCGAGCGCTACGCCAGGCCGGGCCGCAACGTCGCCGCCAGCCTCAGCGTGAACTTCTAAATTTTTACCGGGGAGGGGCGCCTGCCCCTCTTTTTTTCCATGTTTGATTGAATGGTCTCTCTATGAAGTTATCCAAACTCGTTCTATCCCTGCTAGGCAGCCTGCTGATTGCAAACGCATATGCGGCCCCAGCCACCCTGGCGGAACGCTGGTCCACCTTGCGCACGGAGCAGCCGAAGCTGCAGATCCGCGACGCGGCGCGCGCGCTGGGTGTATCCGAAGCGCAATTGCTGGCAACCAACATCGGCAAGGGCGTCACGCGCCTGCAGGCCGACGGCAACCAGCCGCGCGAAATCATGCGCGCCGCGCTGGACCTGGGCATCGTGCAAGCGATCACGCGCAATGAAAACGGCGTCATCGAAACGACGGGCGTCGCCAGCAAATTCAAGCAGGCGGGCGACAAGTCCGAGCAGGCCGACGCCAAGGACCCGGAAACGGAAGCGCGCCAGCGCAATATCGCGGGCGGCTACCTGGGCGGCCAGATCGACCTGCGTTTCCACTTTGAAAACTGGAAATACGCATTTGCGGTAGAACAAGCAGGCCGCGATGGCAAGCCGACGCGCAGCCTGCAGTTTTTTGACGCCAACGGCACGGCCGTGCACAAGATCTACCTGCGCAACGAGCCTGGCGTGGCCGTCTACGATAAATTGGTGGCGACTTTCCGCATGCCCCAGCAAAGCGCTGAATTGAACGTGCTGGCCGTGGCGCCGAAAGCGGCGGAAAAGCCGGACAGCGAAATCGACGTCAAGGAATTCCAGCTGGCCTGGAAAGACATGACGGACGTGCACCAGTTTGCGCAAATCATGCGCGAATTTCACCTGTCGCGCGAACAGGCCCTGCGCCTGGCACCGGCCGGCGTGGTCGAGCGCGTGACGCCGCAAGCGCTGCGCACCCTGCTGGAAAACGCGGCCAGGGACAAGGTCGCCATCATGGTATTCCTGGGCAATGAAGGCTTGACGCAGATCTACAGCGGCAAGATCGAGAAAACCATGGCCGCCGGCGGCTTCTTCAACGTGCTCGACCCGGATTTTAATTTGCACATCCGCGACACGGCCCTGCGCAGCGGCTGGATCGTCAAGCGCGGCGGCGTCACTTCCGTCGAATTCTTCGACAACGACGGCACGCAAGTGGTCTCCTTCTTCGGCGTGCGCGAGCGGGGCAAACCGCAGCCGCAAAGCTGGGTGGACCTGGCCGATAGTCTGCCAAAGGCAAAATAAGGTTTTTTGCAAGTTGATGAGTATCAGCACGTGACA
This sequence comes from Janthinobacterium sp. GW460-12-1-14-LB5, assembly GCF_059423585.1. NCBI lineage: Bacteria > Pseudomonadati > Pseudomonadota > Betaproteobacteria > Burkholderiales > Oxalobacteraceae > Janthinobacterium > Janthinobacterium sp. GW460-12-1-14-LB5. The sequence continues at coordinate 30,362 of NZ_JBWKYD010000036.1, forward strand.
GAGCCGTAGCGAGCGGAAGCGAATTGTGGTCGAGAAGCGCAACCGTACTTTAGGTACGGTGAGCATCGCAGGCCGCAAGTCGCGACGCGCAGTAGGTTATGTCATGTGCGAGCAGAGCAACACTTCAGCTGGGTGCCGCGTGCCGGTCTCATGTCTGAAGCACAATAGTGGTATGCTGATTGCAAGGCCGCAGCGATCGTGTCTGCGTGCTGGTTCCTGAAGAGAGGCAATCATGGCAACCATCATGGCGAACGGCCTCAACATAGCTTATGAAAGCCACGGCGACCCCAACGATCCGTGCGTGCTGCTGGTCATGGGCCTGGGCATGCAGCTGATCGCCTGGCCGGCGGACTTCGTCGAAGGCATCGTGGAACAGGGCTTTCGCGTCCTGCGTTTCGACAACCGCGACAGCGGCCTGTCGAGCAAGATGGCGCTGGCGGGCAAACCGTATCTGCCCTTGGCCTACGTGAAAAACCTGCTGGGCTGGCCCCTGAAAACTTCCTACACCTTGAATGACATGGCGGACGACGCGCTGGGTTTGCTGGCGGCCTTGCGCATTGCCCAGGCGCATGTGATCGGCGTGTCGATGGGCGGCATGATCGCGCAAGTGATGGCGGCGCGCGCGCCGCTGCAGGTGCTCAGTTTGACCTCCATCATGTCGAGCAGCGGCCGGCGCGGCTTGCCCGGCCCCACGCGGGCGGCGCGCAACGCCTTGTTGCAACGGCCGAAGCGCAATGCCAGCCGCGCCGAACTGATGGCGCACATGGCCGCCACCGTGCGCGTCATCGGCAGTCCCGCCTATCCCGTCTCGGAAAAGCTGCTGTACCAGCGCATCGAAGCGGCGCTGCAGCGGGGCAGCTGCCCCGAAGGCGTGGCGCGGCAAATGGTGGCGATCGCCGCTTCGGGCGAACGCACGGCCTTGCTGCCGAGCATCAGTTGCCCGGCGCTCGTGATCCATGGCGCGGCCGACCCCTTGATCCCCGTCGCCTGCGGCATCGATACGGCGGCGCTGATTCCCGGCGCGCGGCTGGAAGTGATCGAAGGCATGGGGCACGACATGCCGCCCCAGCTGATCGAGCGCCTGCTCGCCTTGATCGATGTGCATCTGCAAGGTAAGATGGCGCCCCAGATGCGCTCCCAGCCAGCCTAGGCGCGCCCACCATTTTTGAAGGCACGGGCATTTTGAAGACACCTGAAATTGGCATCGCCATCGTGGCGCCGGGCGGTTGCGCGCCCGATGACGCGGCCGTGGCGCGCGGCATCGCCCGCCTGCAGGCGCAAGGCGCCACCGTCCACAATTACTACGACCCCGAACACAGCTTCCAGCGCTTCGGCGGCACGGATGCGGGCCGCCTGGCGCAGCTCAATGCGGCAGCCGCCGACCCGGACGTGCAAGTGGTGCTGGCCTTGCGCGGCAGCTATGGCATCAGCCGCATCCTGCCCGACATCGATTTCGAGCGCATGGCCGCCAGCCGCAAGCTGTTCGTCGGCTACAGCGACTTCACGGCCTTCCACATGGGCTTGCTGGCCAAGACTGGCCGCGCCAGCTTTGCCGGCCCCATGGTCTGCGATGATTTTACGCGCGACGAACCCGAGCAATTTACGCTCGACCAGCTGTGGTCATGCCTGGCCGGTCCCGCGCATACGGTCACGGGCGCGGCGGCGGGCAATCCGCAGGTCGAGCTGACGGGTAAATTGTGGGGCGGCAACCTGGCCATGCTGGTGCACTTGCTCGGTACGCCGTATTTCCCCCAGATCGATGGCGGCATCCTGTTCCTGGAAGACGTCAACGAACACCCGTACCGGGTCGAGCGCATGCTGCTGCAATTGCTGCATGCGGGCGTGCTGCAGCGCCAGCAGGCGGTCGTGCTGGGCGACTTTTCCGCCTATAAACTGAGCCCGATGGACAAGGGCTACGATTTCGACGCCATGCTGGCCTACGTGCGCGCTCGCCTGCCCGTGCCCGTGCTGACGGGACTGGAATTCGGCCACATCCGCCGGCGGGTCACCTTGCCGTTCGGCGGCCAGGCGCGGCTGCAATCGGATGCGTCCGGCTTCAGCCTGCAGGTGAGCGACTACCCGACCCTGGCCCGCCCCTGAACGCCGCCTTGGACTCGATGCACGCCAGGCCCGGCAGGCTGCTGCAGCTCGACGTGCTGCGTGGCATCGCCGTGTTTGGCATCTTGCTGGTGAATATCTGGAGCTTTGCCTGGGGCAGCCTGTCCTTGCGCTACGGCACCTTGCCCGCGCAGCCGCCCGTGCTGGACCAGCTCGTCATTTTCGGCGTGGCGGCGCTGGCGCAATTGAAGTTTTACCCCATCTTCGCGTTTCTGTTTGGCGCCGGATTTGCCCTGCAGACACGTTCGCTGCGGCGCCAGCTGGGCAGCTGGGACGCGGCGCAAGCGGCCTACCGGCGGCGGCTGCGCTGGCTGCTCGTGTTCGGCCTCCTGCACGGTTTCCTCATCTGGAGCGGCGATGTGCTCACCTCATATGCGGTGGCCGGCATGCTGATCCTGTCTCTGGCATCCGCCAGGCTCAGCCGCGTGCGCAACCGCGCCTGGCTGGTGGCGGGCGGTTTTCTGTTGTTCATGTGTTTGCTCATTCCCGTGAGCCAGCAGGGCGGCGCGCCGGATACGGCGCAGGATTTGCAAAACTTCGCCGCCCGCTACGCGACCTACACGCAAGGCGGCGCGTGGGCCGTCGCCAGGCTGCGCGCCAACGATTTCCTCGTCTCCGTGCTGTCCTCGGTCGTCATGCTGCCGCATATCGTCGTGCTGTTTCTGTTGGGCATCTTGTCCGTGCGTTGCGGCTGGCTGACGCAGCCGCAGCGCCACCAGCGCCTGTGGCGCCGCGTGCGCGCCGTGGGGCTGGGCGCGGGCTTGCCGTTCAACCTGCTGGCGGCGGGCGCCATTGCCTGGCAGGTGGCTGATCCATATCAAACCGTGTTTGACACGGCCCTGTTCGAAGTGGGCCTGTTCGCGGGCGGCCCCGTGCTGGCGGCCGGTTACGTGGCCGCGCTGATGCTGGCCGGCCCCTTCCTGCTGCGCTGGCTGGGTTCGTGGCTGGCGCCCGTGGGACGCATGGCTCTCAGCAATTATCTGCTGCAATCCTTGATCGGTACCTGGCTGCTGCAGGGGCCTGGGCTGGGCTGGGGCGCCACGCTGCGCCCCATCGAGATGCTGGGCCTGGCCCTGGCGATCATGGCGGGGCAGGTGCTGCTGAGCCGCTACTGGCTGCGCCATTTCAGGCAAGGCCCCATGGAAGCGCTGTGGCGCCGCCTGGCGCGCCTGCCTTAATCCGTACCCCAGTCGAATGTACTTTGCGCCGCGGCCGGCGGCGGCGCCTTGGCCCTGGCGGACGGCACCAGCGGATTATCGACCGTATGCCATTCGAACACATCCACGTCGAGCATGCAGGTGCGCGCCAGGTGCAGCGCCTGCTCTGGCGACAGCTGCGGGTCGAGCCAGCGGTGCGCGTCGTCCAGGCTGACGGCCACGGGGCGGCGGTCGTGGATATCGACCATGCCGCCCAGGCTGTCGGCCGTCACCAGCACGAAACCCGCTTCTTCCCGGTTGTGTTTGTACGGCCCGAACTGGGCCAGCGCCAGCAGGAACAGGCGCGCGCGGTCGCGGCGGTGGATGTGCCACGGCTGCTTGCTGCCTTTTTCCCCAGTCCATTCATACCAGCCGTCGACGCAGACGATGCCGCGCCCCGCGCGCAGCAGCGGTTTCCAGTAGGCGCCGGCCAGTTTTTCCAGCCGGGCATTGATGGCGATGGGGATTTTTTTCTTGCCGGGCGCCGGCACGGCTTGCGCGGCCCAGGCGGGCCGGTAGCCCCAGAAGACGTCGTCAACCCGGTGCTGGCCATCCTGGATGTGCAGCACGGGCCGGTAGGTGCCGGGCGACACGTTCAGGTGCGGCTCGGCCTCGCTGTCGAACACCGCGTCGGTCCAGCCGAAGGAGGACGCCAGCACGCGCGCCGTGTCATTTTGATCGAATCGTCCACACATGGGGAAATCATACCCGATCGTTTGCTGGCATGAGCGCGGCGCACACCCTTTTCGTGAGTGTGGTCAAACGTACAGACCTGAGCGGCCGCAAGGCGCACAGTGGAAGCCAGTCAGGTCCCTGACGCTATTCTTGCATCGGAGGAATTATGCCTTTTGAAAATCCCACCATCCACAAAGGTTTTACCATCAGCGCCACGGCCAGCCAGCGCCGCGATGGCCGCTGGGTCGGCTCGTACATCAGCCAGAACCAGGCGTGCGGGGCGTATGCGGATACCTGCGATTACGACGATTGCAGCAACGAAAAAGAGGCGCAGCAACTGGCACTGTCCGTCGGCTGGCGCCTGGCCGATGGCATGCAGGCGCGCTGACGCAGCTTGCCGGTCAGCGCTTGCGCCGCAGGGCCAGCAGCAAGCCGGCCACGGGGAAGAGCAGGGCGGTACCCAGCCGTACGGAGGTCAGCGTGGCGGCCTCCGCGCCCACCACATGCGGCAAGGCCAGCAGCAACAGGGGCGGGGGGACGGCGATGGCAAAGAAAAACAGGTACCACGAATAGCCATTCTTCTTGGCCAGCAAGGCGATCAGGGCGCAGCCGACGAGGAAGACCAGCGGCAAATTCACATATTCCATATTCTGCGTTTTCATCCGGGAAAGCGCGTCATTATACGCGCGCCCAGGGCGGCCGGATGAGCTTGCCAGCGTCAGTTGCCGACGAAATCCGGCGGCTGCGGCGCCTGCGTACCAGCCTGTGTATCCGCCAGTGGCGCATCGGCCGGCAGCAGCGCCTTGATGGCGCCGTTATAGATGAGTTCCTGGGCATACGCCGACGCCTCGATCAAGGCGGCATGCACGGACTTGAAACTGCTGGGCGTTTCAATCAGCACGGGCTTGGCGTACACCTGCAGCGTATCGCCGCGCTTGCTGATCAAGATCATGCCCCGGTAGCGCCCATCCTTCTCCAGCGCCCCCGCCACATGAAATTCATAGCCCCTGATCTGGTGTCTTTGTTCCTGATCCATGTTTGCCGCCTCCAGACCTGATTGTGGTGGCTCAGACCTTTTTGAGCGTATCGAACAGCAGAGTGTTTGATTTGTATCAATACCCCAATTCTTGACCACGATTCAACGCACGTAACGACGGCTGGCAAAATCGAAGCGAGCGGCGGCGATTTGTGGCTAAGAAGCGCAACCGTACATAAGTACGGTGAGCATCGCAGGCCGCAAAGCGCCCCGCGCAGCCGATTTGGCCAGCCGTCATCACCCAGCGCGAATGGCGCGGATCTGCTGGGCGGTTTCTTCGATCTCGCGATACGCTTCCTGGATATAGCCATTGATCGGATGCCCATCCATCCACTCGAAATACGCGCGTTCGTCGTGTTTGATGGCAAAAGGGACGTGGTGGTCGCGTATCGACTCGGCCGTCTCGCGCACCAGCGAGGCAAAAAGCAGCTCCAGAGTTTCCATGATGGTCACCTTGCGGGACAGGAATGCAGAGTATTCAATGTAGCACAAAGCGCGCTGCCGCCCACGCCGGCGCTGATGCCGTGCGCGCCTGTCGGTCGTCCCTTCCTCAGGCCGGGTGGCCGATATGCTCGTACAGGATCACGCAGCCGATGACGATCAGCACGAGGCCGCCCACCAGTTCGGCGCGCCGCCCCGCGATGGTGCCCAGTACGCGGCCCAGCATCACGCCCAGGGTCACCATGACGAAGGTGGAAAAGCCGATGGCGGCGGCCGTGACGACGATGTTGGCGCCCAGCAAGGCCAAGCCGGCGCCCACGACCATGGCGTCGATGCTGGTGGCCAGGCCCGTGACGGCCAGCACCCAGAACGAGTGCGATTGCGCGGGGGCTTCTTCCTCGTCGGCGTCGGACAGGGCGTTGCGTATCATCAACAGGCCGATGATGCCCAGCAGGCTGAAGGCGATCCAGTGGTCCCACGCTTCCACATAGGGCGCGGCCACGCTGCCCAGCGCCCAGCCGATGAGGGGCGTGATGGCTTCGATGACGCCAAAGATCAGGCCAGTGCGCAGCGCCTCGCGCCATTGCGGCTTGTGCAGGGCGGCGCCCTTGCCCACGGCGGCCGCGAAGGCATCGGTGGACATGGCAAGCGAGAGGGCGGCGGTGGCGGCGAAATTCATCGTTGGCTTTCTGTAAAACCTGGCTGGGATGTATGTATAAACTAGAAACCCGGCGATTTTACCCTACGTACAGCACCACCAGCGAGGCCAGCAGGCAATAGGCGCCAAAGAAATGCCAGCGGCCCTGTTCCAGCCAGCGCGACAGCCAGCGCAGGGCCAGCAAGCCGGCCAGGAACGACAGCAGCATGCCCAGCAGGCTGGGTCCCAGCAGGTGCAGCAGGCTGTTGCCGTGTTCCAGATGGTCCAGGCTGCCATTTGCCACGGCCTGGTAAAAGCGCCAGCCTTCCTTGACGAGCACGGCCGGCGTCAGCACGACGGCCAGGGCGAAGCTGAATTCCTCGGCGCGGCGCTGCGGCACGCCCATGGCGATGCCGGCCGAAATGGTGGCGCCCGAGCGGGAAAAACCGCGGAAGGGCAGGCACAGGCCTTGCACGGCGCCGATCAGCATCGCCTTGCCGATGGACAAGGTGCCATGCTGGCGCGCCTGCAGGCGCGAGGAGACGATGATCAGCACGCCGGCAGCAGCCAGGGCGGCAGCCATCAGTTTCGCATTGCCGAACAGGTGCTCGATTTCAAAGCCGGGCGCATCCTTGCTCATGACGTGCGTAATGCCTTTCAGCAAGCCGAAGCCGACGACGCCCGTCAGGGCCGTGGCGGCCGCCAGCAGCAACACATTGCGGCGAAAGGCGCTGGCCGAACTGAAGTAGGTGGCGCGCCAGGATTTCCAGAAATACACGATGACGGCGAACATGGTGCCCGTGTGCAGCATCACCAGCAGCATGGTCAGCTCGGGCGAGGTCGGGTCCAGGCCCATCCATTTTTCCGCCATGATGACGTGGGCGGAGCTGGACACGGGCAGCAGCTCGGCGAAACCCTGGACGATGGAAAGGATAAATAATTGCAAAAAGCTCATGGGGAAGGTACTTGGATGGAAACGCAGGGCCGCCGATTTTACCCGCCGTAGCGTGTGCCCGAGCCGTGCGCGCCATTACAGTTTGTCCATGTTGGCGCAAGCGAGCAGCACGCCGAGGGCCATCAGCAGCGCGCCGATCAGGCGGTCGATGGTGCGCTGGTGCTTGACCATGCGCAAACGAAAGTTTGCTTGCGAGAAAAAGATGGCCACCAGGGCAAACCACGCCAGGTGGATGGCGGACATGCACAGCCCATAGCCGAACTGCACACGCAACGGCGTGCCGGGCTGCACCACCTGGGTGTAGGTGCTGATGACGAACAAGGTGGTTTTCGGATTCAGGGCATTCGTCAGAAAGCCGTTGAGCAAGATTTGATGCCGTGGCACGCAGGCGTCGCCGTGCAGGTCGATGACGAGTCCGGCGCGGTTGGCCCAGGTGTTCCAGCCGATCACGGCCAGGTAGAGGGCGCCGGCCAGCTTGATCGCCGTAAATAGCGCAGGCGAACCGGCGATGAGCAGCCCCACGCCAAACATCGTATAGAACACGTGCACTTGCACGCCCAGCGCGATGCCGAGCGCAGCCAGCAAGCCCGCGCGGCGGCCATGCAGATAGCTGTTGCGCGTGACCATGGCGAAATCGGGGCCGGGGACGATGGCGGCCAGCAGGGTAATCAATGCAACGGCAAGCAATGCAATCATGTATCTTCCTTGGAGAATGGCGGCCGCATGGCAATCGGTGAGTATTCATCGCCTGTATGGCAAGGCACTTCGCCCTTGCCGGTGGCCGGAAGACGCATTATCCGCATAATGGCGGACGATGAAAAACGATGATATCTTGCCGATATGTGTGAGAAAAAATGACAGATCATGAGCAGACAGACAGCACTCGGTAGCTTGCGTTTCTTCGAGGCGGCCGCCAGGCTGGGCAGCTTCGTCCAGGCGGCAGATGAGCTGCACGTGACGCACGGGGCGGTCAGCCGGCAAATCCGCCTGCTGGAAACGTCGCTGGGCACGGCCCTGTTCGAACGCCGTAACCGCGGCGTCTACCTGACTGTGCCTGGCGCGCAGTTGCGCGATGCCGTGCAGCAAGCGTTCGCACGGCTCGACGCCGCCCTCGATGCGGTGCGCCAGCCGACGCGCCCGGCGCCGCTGGTGGTGTCCTGCGAGCCGACGATTGCGATGAAATGGCTGATTCCGCGCCTCGGCGACTTTTACCAGCGCCATCCCGACGTGCCGCTGCACCTGTTCGCCTCGGGCGGGCCGGTGGCGTTCCAGCGCGATGCGGTGGACGTGGCGCTGCGGCGCAACGATTTTGCGTGGGATGGGGCGCTGCATGCGGAAAAGGTGTGCGAGGAATGGATCGCGCCCGTGTGCGCGCCGGCCCTGCTGCGGCAAGGCCAGCTGGACCTGTCCGCGCAGCGCCTGCTGCACACGGCGTCGCGCCCGGCCGCCTGGACGCACTGGCGCGCCGCCGGCGCGGACGACGGCAGCCACGGCCACGGCGACAGCCAGACCTACGAGCATTTCTACCTGAGCCTGCAAGCCGCTTGCGCCGGCCTGGGCGTGGCCATCGGCTCCATCTTCATGGCGCGCGAAGACCTCGACAGCGGGCGCCTGGTGGCGCCCCTGGGTTTCCGGCGCGACGGCAGCGGCTATTTCCTGCTGTCGCCGCTGCCGTTCGATGGCGATGCGCGCCGCACCGCCTTGCTGCGCTGGCTGCGCGAGCAGATGGGGCAGGCGCTGCCGGTGGCGTAGCCGTCCTGCTTACTGGGGCGCGGCGGCCGGCTTGAACACGGCGCGGAACGCTTTTAACGCTGCCGGATGGTAGATGGTGCCATGGGTTTCGGCCGGCATCTTTTCCTGGTGCCACTGCAAGCCGGAAGGTGCCTGTTTTGCCAGCACGTCGGCCAGGCGCTGCACTTCCACGGCGATGCCCGCTTCGCTGCTGGACGCCAGGTACAGGCTGTGCTTGCCTGGCTTGCCCTTGGCCAGCAACTCCGCCGCCTGGCGCGGCAGGGCGCCCTGGTTCCACCACAGGCTGGGGTCGAAGGCCAGGTAATGGTCGAACAGCTGCGGTTCCAGCAGATAGGTTTCCACCACGAACAGGCCCGCCAGCGATTCGCCGACGATGGCCGTCTCGCCCGTCGTGCGGTAGCGGCGCTTGACTTCCGGCATCAGTTCATCGCGGATGAAGGCCCGGTAGGCTTGCGCGCCGCCCACGACGGGAGCGATCTTGCGGTCTGTCGCGCTGTCCGTCGGCCCCGTCAGGTCGCGCCGGCGCTGCGTGTTTTGCATGCCGACCAGCATGAAGGGGCGCATGGTGCCATTCGCTACCGACACCTGCAGCAAGCCGGCCACGTGCAAAAAGTCTTCGGCCACGCCGCCATCCGGCATGTACAGCACGGGTAATGGCGCGTCGGGCGGCGTATCCCAGGCGCGCGCCATGTACACATTGATGTGGCGTTTTTCTTTCAGCGCCTGCGAATCGATGCTGAAACTTTCGCCGATGACGAGCGGCGTGGCTGCGCTGGAGGAAGCGGCAGCGGCGGGCGCGGCAGTGGCGAGGTGGAAGGAGCTGGACAGCAGCAGGGCGGCGGTGAGGTGCAGTGCAAGGCAAGAGCGGCGCATGTTTTCCTGTGATAAGTAAGTTGGATCGATGGCATGTACTCGTATAGACATGCCACCAAGCAATTCTATCTTATCTTTGGTGCAGCATTACTTGATCGTCAAGAGTTTTCGCTCGAGCACGATACCGGCCTTGTCGATCGTGTAGGCGACCAGCAGCGCGCCATCGTCGGCGCAGGCGTGGCAGGTGATCAGGGGCGTGGAAAACAGCACGCTCTGGCCGCCATCGGCCGTCGCCGTGCTGCCGACGAACTCGGCGGGGGCAAACGGAACCGAGTCTGGATGGGCGGCCGTAAACGCGCGCCAGGCGGGCGTGGCGCGGTCTTCCTCGCGCACGGAGTGCTCGTCGACGTCGATGGCGGCGCCATCGCTGCCGATCAGCAAGGTGCCTTCATTCGTGTTGGCGCGAAACGGATAGGTGACGGTGGCCAGCGCCACCTTGCCCAGCGGGCGCCAGGCAGAGATGTAACCTGCCATGTTTGCCCTGACCAGCATCCTGGCGGCGGCGATGGCTTGCGGGCGGGCGCCGGTACGCTGCATGGTGCGCAACATGCAGACGTCGGGCGCGGAGTGCGATTGCCCGCTGCGGCAGGTTGACAGCGAGCGTTCCTGCCAGACGGCACGCGCATCGATGGGCCCCGTCTCTTCGGCATGGACGGCCTGCATGGCGACCAAACCGGAAAAGGCCAATACGGCGCAGCTGGCTACATGGCGGGAGATTGATGTGGGCATGGGGAGTCCTTTCAGTGCGGGAAACAAAATAGCGTCACCGATTATAGAAGGCGGGCCGCGCCGGCCTGCGCACCGCAGGCCCATTCAGCGTTTCTTTGCCGCCGCCTGGCGCAGGGCCTTGGTTTCCCGCTTGTTGGGAATGTGCGGGCGCGTGGCCAGCTCAGCCTTGACGGCGGCGATGGCGGCGCCGAACTGCTGTTCGGCTTGCGCGGGGCTGGCGCCCGCATAATCCTGCTGATTGGACTGGGCGGCACGCAGCCGGCGCAGCAGCGCCAGCAATTGCCTGGCGTGCAGGCTGGCCAGGTCTTGCGCCAGCGCTTGCGCGACCACGGCGCCTTCCACATGGTCGGGGTCGAGCAGGCGCAGCAGGGCCAGGCCTGCCGGCTGGGCGACGGGTGTCAGTTTGGGTTTATCCACCGGCAGTCCATAGATGAGTGAAGGATTACAGGTATTCCCAGATTTCATCGAAAGTTTCGCGCGCGAAATCGTTGCGCCACGCTTCCGAGTCCTTTTCGCGGCTGACGGCGAACGCGGCGCGCCAGGTCTGCTTCGGCGAGCTCGTGTAGGTGGCGGCGATCTTTTGCAGGCCGGCCTTGCATTGCTCGACCTTGCAGCCGCTCTTCGCCAGTTGCTGTGCGGCAGGCGCCCATGCGACGGGAACCTTGACGAGCTGGCATTCGAAGCTGACGACGGCCGTCTGCATGCCGTTTTCCACCGTCACGGGGTCGGCCTTGGTGGCCTGGCACGCGGCGCCATTCTTGGCGGCGATGATGTTCGCGGTCAGCTGTTCGGCGGCCGGCGTGACGGCCGCGCGCATGGCGGCGGGGAACAGGTCGGCGATCAGCTTGCCGGTTTCCGTCGGGAATTTCGCATCCGTCTCCTTCAATCCGCTGTACGACGCGTATTCGGCGCTCTGGTGGCCCGCCAGGCGCGTGGGGCGCAGGTAGGCGTTGAGCTGGGCGACGCTCGCTTCATCGTGGTTGATGATGGTCTTGATGTACAGGTTCGCCACGTCGACGGGCGCCAGTACCACGGCGGTGTCGGCGGCAATGGCGGGCTGCGCCAGCGCCACGGCGGTAAAGGCTGCCGCCAGCAGGGCGGTACGCGATGTTGCTACTGTTTGGTGCATGTATGTTCTCCACGATTCGATGTCAGGCGCCAAAAGATGCTTTATAGCAACTCTGGCGCGCGCATTATAGATGGTGAAAGTCATAACGTTGCACACTTTAGGCGTGCGTCTTGCTCGCCGCTTCCAGCAAAGCCAGCAGCAGCTCCTTGCGCCGGCCCTGGGCCTTGCGCGCCAAAGTGGCCAGTTTTTCCAGCTTGCCCCAGATGGGATACAGCATGTGCTCGACCAGATAGCCTTCCAGCCCCTGCAGTTGCTGGCAGAACAGTTCCAGCTTCTCCACCTCTTCCAGTTCCGCCTGGATTTTCACTTTGGCATTATCCGTGCAGGCGCGCAGGCAGGCCGCCAGCACGGGAGCGGAGTCTGGCGTGACGCCATGCTTTTCGGCAAAGGCCGCCGTGAACTGGTCCTGCACGGACTGGTGTTCCTCGTCGACGTTGGCCATGTAGTGCCGCACCAGCGGAAAATAACGCGCATCGAGCAAGCCCAGGCCGATGGTGGCGTAGCTGCCGGGCATGCAGTTCTTTTCGCCTTCCGTGTCGGCATAGAATTCGAATTGCTCGATGGCGGCGCGCGCATACGCTTCCAGCTGCGGCTGCAGGGCGGGCCAGGCGAGGGCATTGGCAAAGAAACGGTGCGTGTCGGAGCGGGCCAGCCCTTTCAAGGGAAGATATTCCTTGACCTTCGACTTGAGCTTGATCTGGTAGCTTTTCGGGAAACCGCTGTTCAGCAGGTGCGTGATGAAGGCCAGCGCCTGCGCATACGCGCCTTCCTCTTCGCGGGCGATGCTGATGGTGATCGTGGCAAACACGTCGTTGGCGCGGCATTCCAGCTGGGCATTTTTCAGGTGGATGGCGTCGGGCGCGAAAGTGCCGCTGCCTTCCTTGAGCATGCGCACGGCCCGCTCGCTGCCCAGTTCGCGCGCGATTTCCAGGAATTTCAGGCCTGTCGATTTGGCATAGCTCGGTTCATGGCGCAAGATCATGACGGCGCCGTACAGCAGCAGGTCGATGGGCGCCAGCGCCTGCCTGTCAAGCGCCGCGCCCGTTTTCAAGGTGTATTCGGTGGCACGGTAGCTTGATTGCTGCATATCATAGAACTGCGGCAGGAACTGCTTTTCCGCCCACGCCGACACGGCCTGGATGATATCGCTGCGGTGTTCTGCCAGCGCCTGTGGCCGTGACTTGTTCAGTTGCTCGATGCGCTCGAATTGGGTGATCGTCCAGGCGATATCGGGTTGCGGGAACAGGTGGGGATCGAGCAGGTGGCGCGCCAGGAAGAAGGTTTCCAGCTTTTTCGTCGGACGGTTGCCGTGCTCGAGTTTTTGCGCGACATACGCGCGTATGTTCTCCAGCAATGTCTGGCGCTTGCCTGCGTTGACATACTCGAGCAGGTTCAGGTGCAGCATGCCCTGCGCCGTCTGGAACTTGCCGCGAAAGCTGAAGCGGTAATCGACGAAGGGCGTGTCGGCCAGTGTTTCCAGCTTCGCCCGCACGAGGGCGGCCAGCCGGGGCGCGATGCTGTCGCGCACGACGGCTTCATCGAGGCGCGATGGCGTCCTCGGTGCGACATCCTCGGTATCGGCCAGATGGAAATCGTCGGCCGTGGTGCGTCCCGGTTTGTAGTCGAGCAGGAAATCGTTAAAGATTCCCATTTGCAAGGTTGTCCGCTTCACGGCGGCTTCCAGGTCGGTGCGCTTGAGGCGCTCGGCAAACCACGCTTCGATTGCCGCCGTCATTTCCGCCGTTGCCTGTTCTTGCAGTGTGCTCATCGTCTGTTGCCTCTCCATTCATGTTGCGTTTGCGCTATTGATGCGCGGCAGTATAAAACATGCCGGCGCGGCGCGCGCAACGGTGTCCGGGGCGGGCGAAGAGCGTGATCTTTCGCATAATGTTGCATGCCTGGCCGCTTTGCGGCGTATGGCAACGCCGCTTTTGTATTTCTGCACAGATCATCAAGTAAATGCAGGTATGGCTGGACGGAAATGTTACATCTGGGTATTCTGCGCATCTGATACTTATTTCTATACAGAAAAAGGTAAGAGGGCGGTCCACGTCCGCGGCAATGCGGCGCGCGCCGCCACGCAAGGTCAGGCATGCAAAGGTGAAGTCGTCCGCCAGCTGAGCGAAACGGTCGTGTTTCGGCTCGCGGCGGGCAGGGAACAGTGCTGTCATCTTTAAAATAGTAGGAGAGGTTGCTCATGGATGCAGAAAAGGATGTTGTGTACGGTACAGAAGATTTGTTGATGAGTTTGTGCAACTCGGTGGTTCGGGTGCTCAACGTTGCAACGCAAAGCAAGGTCAATTATTCAGGCATGGTGCAGCGCATCACCAAGACGGGCCTGAAGCCGGACATCGGCTGTTTCGTCATGTTTGATGGCGGTTTCACGGGCCTGGTGGTGCTCAATTTTGCCGCCGATACGGCGATGGAAATCTACGAGCGCTACATGTTGCACATGGGTATGCCGAAGTCGGAGCTGGCCAGCTTCTACACTTCGGACGAAGTGTCGAACATCATGGGCGAGCTGATGAACCAGATCGTGGGCGATTTCACGGGCAAGGTACGCCGTGAATTGCAAACGAACATCACCCAGAGCCAGCCGAAGATGCTGGTGCTGAACAAGCAGGTGATGCTCAGCGTCGACACGCCGCTGGACCGGCCGGAAATGCGCCGCGTCACTTTCTACACGGAAAAGAACAATATTTTCTATCTGGAACTGGCGATCGACCGTACCGAGTTCATCAAGTTACACGATTTCGATTCGCGCGAAGTCGACGCCGATTCGCTGATGGATAGCGAATACGCGAACCGCGAACGGGAAACGGTCCCCGCGCCTGCGGCGGAGCCGGAAGACGACGACAATGCCGACCTGCTCAAGTCGCTGGGCATGTAAGCGGATGTCTCCGGGAGCGGGGGGGGGGGGGGGGGGGGGGGGG
>NZ_JBWKYD010000036.1:44845-48237 GCF_059423585.1 Janthinobacterium sp. GW460-12-1-14-LB5
CGCCCCCCCCCCCCGCTGCCATATGCAGCCTACAGGCTCTTGCTCATGAAGACCCGGCTCGTCCCTTCGGGGCTGCAGGCAATCTCGCCGAAGCGGCGCCAGCCGCGGCGCTCGTAAAATTCGGGCGCCTGGAAACTGATGGTGTACAGCACCGCCGAGCCGCAGCCGCGCCGGCGTCCTTCCTCTTCGAATTGCGCCAGTACCTGGCTGCCCAGGCCCAGCCCCCGCAAGGTGGCGGGCAAATAAAACAAATCGAGAAACAGCAAACCCAGCGAGGTCCGGCCCATGGCGCCGCCCAGCACGCGCTGGCTGTTGCGGTCGCGCACGACCACGCTCAATACCTGCCTGTCGCTATAGCCGGTGATGGCATCGTTATAGGCGTTCAAGCCGTCGAGGATGGTTTGCTCGACTTCCGCGTCGATCGTGGCGCTGACGGAAATGGTGTAGGGCAAGGCGTGGTGCGGGTTGGCGGGCATGGCGGACAGGAAATGGTCGATAACTGTATGAATATACAGTATTTTGACTAATTTTGCCCGGCTTGTTGCGGCAACGTCAATGTTTCCATGCGGCGCATACCCACCATGCCGCTCTGCTGGCTATCATCGAGCGACCAGTATTCGAGCGCATACGCATAGCTGCCATCGATGATGGTCAGCGATTCCTTCTGGCGTCCGTTGGGCGCCTTGTAATACAGGCGCCGCGCCGGCCTGCCATCGACCGTGTGGCTGAAGGCCTGCGGGCTCAGGGTGACGCGCTTGCCCGCCTTGCCCGCCATCGACATCGCCGTGATCGTCACGTAAGCCCGCTCCGGGCAGCGGGCCAGCAGGTGCGCGCCGCTCAGGACGGCAGGCTGCGTCCGGTCCAGCGGGAAACCGAACGGATGCACGCCGACGATATCGCGGCACCCCATCTGTTGCGCCAGGGCCGTCAATACCGCCGGGTCGAGCGCGCTGCTCCAGTGCTTTTCGGCGCTTTGCGCCTGGCCCAGCGCCAGGCGGCGTTCCAGTTCTGCCAGCGAAATGTCGCTGGGCACGGGCAGCGGCGCGGGCGCGCCGGGATCGGCGGCGCTGGACGTTTCCGCTTGCATGCGCGAGGCAACCGAGTGGCTGCTCCCGGCTGTGCCATCGAGGGCGTGGGCGCAGGGCGCGGCGCCGGCAAGGCCGAGTGCCATGGCAAGTATAAAAGCATTTTTTGGGAGCATACAGCCTCGTGGGGTTGAGCTGGCGCGTCAATTAGTTCTGTACCGCAGCAAGGATTGAGATTATATGCATTCTGGCATTGATGAAGTAAGTGGCGCGTACGATATGGAGTTAGTAGTTTGCATTTATATTTTTTCAACAAAAGACCAGTACTGTTTTTGTTTGTTCTCCGGATGAACGCTGTCGTCGACAAAAAATTTATTGCCAATTGCCATTGCTCATCTCATGTGTCGGCCAATCTGAGCCAGGCTGCACGTGATGGATCGGTAGATGAGTGGCATATTATTTCCCATCTCCGTGCCAATCCACGGCGGTGCCAATATCAAGATTGTGGTTGATAGCGATCGTGCTTGGGCTTGCCAGATGTATCAATTTGAGCGTGTTGCACTTAAATTTCGGAAATAAGCATTTTTTATGTGGGGCGGGATATTTGCGATCGTGGTATTGAACTTCTAAAAATACCATTAGAATGGCGCTCTAAGCGTCGAGAGGGATTCTTGCCTCAAGAATAATGCATTTTGGTTAAAGAGGAGTAAATTTAATGAAGGATGGAGCAAGTTTTGAAAGCTATGTTCACTTTGTGTATCAATCCATCTTGAATCTTAGAGGCGAACGCATCCAGGTTTCAAAAAATACGAAATTTAGAATAAGTGAGCGTGAGTCCTATGAGATCGATATTTACTATGAATTCCTTCATGCGGGAGTGCGGCATCGCGTCGCGATTGAATGTAAGGATTGGAATAAGCCTGTTGATCAGGGACAGGTCTTGCTTTTTCATCAGAAAATAAAAAATATTGGTGACGAGTTGGTGGGTGTTTTTATATCACGGAAAGGGTATCAATCCGGGGCAATTGAAGTTGGGGATCGGCATGGAATTCTCATGCTCAAAGAGCAAGATCTTCCAACGCTTGGACAGTTGCTTGGACAAAGGATCTTGGCCGCGTTTATTCCTGAGGAAAACTGCATGGGGGAGCCATTCTGGTACATTGCCGTACTTGATAAACGCGAGCAAGCTCCAGGTGGTGACTTCTATGCCTTTCCTGAAACTTTCCCCGTAAAGCTGCCATTGTTTATTTCAAAGAAACATGCCGAAGATTATTTGGAGTTTCTCCCTAATAAGAATGAACTAAAAGTCTACGGTATGCCGCAATATAAGTTGCGGGGTTTCCTTGCCGCCGCCTTATTGCGCAACATGCCAATTGGACTTGTCATAGATCCTCCGGAGGCTGATGGCAAGCTGTTGCTACATGCAACCGATGCAGAAAGCATCAACCGTGACTTTTTAATGGAGCCTATCATACGGCCAGCAGAGTCCAAGGGACTTCATCGATGGCTTGCGATGTTGCGCCGCAATCGCCGCTAAGCTTTTCTTTCTTTATTATTGCCTGAATTCTTCGATTTCGACAGGGGTGTGCATTGATTACGTGCGGCATTCATTTATTGAAGTTGAAAGATAGGAGTCAGGCCAGCTTTTTGTTGTTGTGATCGCTCCTGTCCTTGTCTCACGCCCTCAGCCACCTACCTCCCGGCCATCGCCGACGCAATCTCGATAGAACTCAGCTTCCAGCCCCACACGCCATGGCGCAGCAGGACCAGCGCGCCTTGTTGCGCATCGCCATCCTTGGCGCGCACGATGAAGGTGTTCACGCCGGCATAGCCTGCCGAATAATCGGCCTTTTTCCGCGCGCCCTCGGCCGGGGCATCGGCATCCGCATCCGTTTGCGGGCTGACGGCGCTCTTGTTGACGAGGGCGACGACGCCGGCGGGCGAGACCATGGCGTCGACCATCTTGCCCAGCATGGCGCTGGCGACCCTTTGCCCCAGGGCGGCCAGCGGATTGTCGCTGCCTGCTGTCACCGCAATGCTGCGGGCCATGCCGGCTTCCAGCTGCGTCTTGACGCTGGCGCGCAGGGCGGGGAAGTCCACGTGTGCGGCCAGCGCCTCGGCGTTGCGCTCGGCCAGCGCGGTCTTGATCTGGTGCAAGGCGTAGTACGGCGACGCGTAGACGGTGGCGGCCAGGGCAATGGCGGCCGCGACGGCGGCGATGGTAGTTTTTTTCAAGTGATGCCTGTGCGGTGGTAAGTGATGGGGGCGCCGTGCCATTTTACTGCGTGCATGGCGGCGCGGGGCCATGATGGCCTGTGCTGCGGACACGGTTGTGTCGCAGGGCGTTATCGGGGGGGGGGGGCAAGC
>NZ_JBWKYD010000037.1:0-45787 GCF_059423585.1 Janthinobacterium sp. GW460-12-1-14-LB5
GGCCTGGCAGCGCCCCCCGCGCCGGCGGAAGCCGGCCCATAGCGCTTGAGCAGCGCGCACCATGCCAGCGCCAGCAGCGGCACCAGGCAACAGAACGCCAGCGCCGCCAGGCCCGGCACGGCAAAGGCGAACAGCTGCCGCAGCGCGGGCACGCCTAGCACCAGCAGCAACAGCAGCACGCAGGCGCCGCTGATCCAGGCGAAATATGGATTCGCGCCTGCGGCTGGCGCCCGGCGCAGAGCGGCGGCGCGGCGGTTGGCGTGGATCAGCGCCAGATTCGACAGCGCCAGGGCAAGGAAGACGGCGGCCCTCACCGCATCGTCGGACTGGCCCGATACACGCATGTATGCGCCCAGGCACAGCAGCATGGCCAGCAAGCCGGCGCCCTGCAGCACACCGCGCAGCAGGATGTCGCGGCAAAACAGCGGCTGGCCCGGTGGCCGTGGCGGCCTGCGCATGGCGTCGTCGTCGATGGGCTCGGCCTCGAAGACGACGGAACAGGCAGGGTCGATGATCAATTGCAGAAATAGTATATGCACGGGCAACAGCAGCAACGGCCAGCCCAGCAGGACAGGCAGTATCGACAGCCCCGCGATGGGTACGTGGATGGCGACGATGAAGACGATGGCCTTGCGCAAATTTGCAAACAGGCGCCGGCCATGGCGCACGGCCGTCAGCAGCGATGCAAAATCGTCCTGCAGCAAGACCAGCGCGGCGGCCTCGCGCGCCACGTCGGTGCCGCGCGCGCCCATGGCCACCCCGATATGCGCCGCCTTGAGCGCAGGCGCATCGTTGACCCCGTCGCCCGTCATGGCGACGATGTCGCCGCGCGCGCGCAAGGCTTGCACCAGACGCAGCTTCTGCTGCGGCGCGATGCGGCAGCATACCCGCACCTGCGCCAGGCGCAACGCCAGCGCGGCGTCATCCAGGGCGTCGAGTTCAACACCCGTCAGCGCTTCCCCGTCCGTGGCAATGCCGGCCTGGCGCGCCACCGACAAGGCGGTGGCGGGATGGTCGCCTGTGATCATCACCACGCGCATGCCGGCATCGCGGCATTGCGCCACCGCCGCCGGCACTTCGGGGCGCACGGGATCTTCCAGCGCCAGCAAGCCAAGGAAGGCAAAATCAAAGTCGTGCTGATCCGATGGCAGCGGCGGCGCGGCGAAGGCGGCACCCGCCACGCCGATGACGCGCAAGCCTTGACCGGCCATGACGGCCACCTGTGCCGCGATGGCCGCACACTGCGCAGTGTCCAGGTGGCACAGGTCCATGATGGCTTCCGGGGCGCCCTTCGCGGCAATCACGTAATCTTGCCGCCCCGGCGAGCGCCACACGCGCGACATGGCCAGCATGCGCCGCGACAGGGGATAATCGTCGACCAGGGTCCAGTCGCCATGCAGGTGTTCGGTGCCGGCCAGCAAGCGCGCGCCAGCCGCGCCGATGGCCGCTTCCATGGGATCGAAAGCTTGCCGGTGGCTGGCCAGCACCGCATATTCGAGCAGCCGGTGCAACTCTTCGGGCAAGGCTGGCGCCGGCGCCGGGCCGCACGCATGGCGCGCCTGCGCCGACCACAGCTGGCACAGCTGCATGCGGTTGCAAGTCAGGGTGCCGGTCTTGTCGACGCACAACACCGTCGTGGCGCCCAGCAGTTCGATGGCCGGGATGCTGCGCGCCAGCACGTGTGCGCGCGCCAGCCGCCAGGCCCCCAGTCCCAGGAACAGGGTCAGGATCACCGGCAGTTCCTCCGGCAGCAGCGCCATGGCCAATGTCAAGCCGGCCAGCAGACCGCGCAGGGCGTCGCCGCGCAGCCACCAGTAGGCCACGCCCAGCGCCGCCGCCAGGCCCAGCGCGCCGATGGCCACCGAACGCACGACGCGCCGCGTTTCCTGCTCCACTGGCGTCAGTTCTCCCCCCAGCGTGGCCAGCGAGGCGCCGATGCGCCCCAGCGCGCTGTACGTGCCCGTCGCGCTCACGGTGCCACTGGCCGTGCCCTGCGTCACCAGCGTGCCCGCGTACACGCAGCCGTCGGGCCCCGGGCTGGGGTGGTTGCGTGGCGCAGGCTGCTTCATGACGGGCGCCGCTTCGCCCGTCAGCATCGATTCGTCGACCATCAGGTTGGAAGCGGCGAGCAAGGTCACGTCGGCCGGCACCCTGTCGCCTTCGGCCAGCAGGAGCAAGTCGCCGCGCACCAGTTCGCGGCCGGCGATGCGCGCCTGGCGGCCGTCGCGGATGACCAGCGCGCGCGGGCTGGACAAGTCCCGCAAGGCCGCCAGCGAGCGCTCCGTGCGCGCACGCTGGACATAGCTGATGCCGATGACGAGCAGCACGAAGGCCAGCAGCATGAGCGCCTCCTGGCGGTCTCCCAGCAGCAGATACACCATGCCGCACGCGACCAGCAGGAGCAGCATCGGCTCACCGACGATCTCGGCCAGCAGACGCCAGCGGCCCAGCGGCCGCGCAGCGGGCAATTCGTTCGGGCCATCGGCGGCGAGGCGCGACGCCGCCTCGGCGCTGGTCCAACCGGTCGTTTCCTCTTGACGCAGTGGCATGGCACATCTCCGGCAGCCGACAGGCTATGGCGCAGAACACAAGGCTACCATGGATCGCGCCCGGCGAACGGCACGCTGGCGCGGCGGTGCCGCCAGTACTTTCCGCCAAAGAGGCCAATACATGATGCAGATCAGACGCTGGCCGCAGGCGCCTGCTAGGCTGGAAGCCTACCTGCACAGGGAGCACAGCATGCCCTACAAGACTATCGTGGTACACGTGGATGGCGCGGCCCGCGCCCGCGAACGCATCGCCGTGGCGGCACTCGTCGCAGGCAGCCAGCAGGCCCACCTGGTGGGCGCCGCCACGCAAGCGGCGCGACCGGAAGCCAGGCCAGCCGTGCTGGAAGCGCTCGACCGCTTCGAGGCACAGGCCCGTTCCGCCGACGTGTCCCATGAACGCCGCCTGAGCGAGCTCGACACCGCCAGCAACCTGACCCTGCAGGCGCGCTATGCCGATCTGCTCGTGCTGAGCCAAGGTCATGCGAACGACAACGAAAAAGGCGCAAGCGAACATCTGCCGGAATATGTGGCGTTGTTTGCGGGCAGGCCCGTACTGGTGGTGCCGCACGCGGGCAGCTACGCGCATGTGGACCGGCACGCGCTGGTGGCCTGGGATGGCAGCCGCGCCGCCACACGCGCCGTCAGCGATGCGCTTCCCCTGCTGCGCGCCAGCCAGCTCGTGACGGTCGCCGTGTTCAATCCGGAACGCGAACATGGCGTACACGGTCCCCAGCCGGGCGCTGACATTGCGCTGTTTCTTGCGCGTCATGGCGTGCAGGTGGAAGTCCTGCGGCAAAGCACGCCGCCTGACCTGCCCGTGGGCGAGG
Source organism: Janthinobacterium sp. GW460-12-1-14-LB5 (assembly GCF_059423585.1). Taxonomy (NCBI): domain Bacteria; kingdom Pseudomonadati; phylum Pseudomonadota; class Betaproteobacteria; order Burkholderiales; family Oxalobacteraceae; genus Janthinobacterium; species Janthinobacterium sp. GW460-12-1-14-LB5. The sequence goes on from NZ_JBWKYD010000037.1 coordinate 3,377, forward strand.
CCCTATTGTCGCTGGCCGCGGGGCACAATGCCGACCTGCTCGTGATGGGCGCGTATGGCCACCCGCGCTGGAACGAAATCCTGCTGGGCGGCGTCACGCGCACCGTGCTGCGTTCGATGACTTTACCCGTGCTGATGTCGCACTAAGAGCTTATTTCAGTAGGCCAGCAGCACGCCACGTAATCACGGCACAGGCGATATGCAGAAAGGCGAGATAGGTCGTGGCGAGCTTTTCCCATCGGACCAGGATGCGACGGAAGCGGTTCATCCAACTGGGCGTGCGTTCAACAACCCAGCGTCGCGCACGGAAACTTGCCTCTCGTTTCATACGCCACGCCTCCTCGCCACGCGCGTGCAGATGGAGGGTAAAGCCGAACTGGGCGACCGTTCCCCGGGTAATGTGAATTTATAGCAAACACAAGCTGCTGCGATGCAAGGCGTCCGCCGCGACTCAGTGCGCGCACTGCTACCGGCAGGCAACGCCGCAGGGCCCCGCTTATGAAAGTTGGAAAGCACCATCATTTATTGGGGTTACTTGCCAGCCATTCCTTGCCTGGGCCGATCATTCTATGCCCGTGCTGACGTCGGACGGGCAGCCCCATTCCATTGCGCCGCGCATTCCGTGTCGGCGTGCCCATACACGGGCCATGGCCCGCCCTCCTCAGGCGCGCCGGTTCATGTGTGCCAGTCCGGCAACAGCACCAGCGCCCCGTCAACCATGCCACTACGCAAGGTTGCCAGCGCACGATTCGCTTCGCTCAAGGGACATGTCGTCACCGACGTGTGCAACGGCAGCCTGGCGGCAAGGTCCAGAAAAGCCTCGCCGTCGGCACGGGTCAGATTGGCCACGGAGCGCACGCAGCGTTCCTGCCATAGCAGCGCATAGGGAAACGATGGAATCGCCGACATGTGGATGCCGGCGCACACGACGGTGCCGCCCTTGACGCAGGCCGACAGCGCGGCCGGCACCAGGCTGCCGAGGGGCGCAAAGATGATGGCGGCGTCCAGCAACTGCGGCGGCGCCACGTCGCTGCCGCCGGCCCAGGTGGCGCCGAGCGACAAGGCGAAATGGCGCGCGCGCGCATCGCCGGGCCGGCAAAAGGCATACACCTCCCTCCCCTGCGCCAGCGCCACCTGGGCAACGATGTGCGCAGCGGCACCGAAACCATACAGGCCCAGGCGCCGGCCGGCACCGGCCATGAGATAGGCGCGATAGCCGATCAGGCCCGCGCACAGCAACGGCGCCGCATGGGCGTCATCGTAGCCCGACGGCATGGCAAAGCAGTAGCGCGCGTCGGCGAGCGCAAACTGCGCATAGCCGCCATCGCGGTCGTAGCCGGTAAAGCTGGGCCGGTCGCACAGGTTCTCGCGCCCCTGCCCGCAGTATGGGCAGCTGCCGCAGGTACCGCCCAGCCAGGGCACGCCCACGCGCTGGCCGATGCCGAAGCGTTCGACGCCAGCACCAGCCTGGACAACCTGCCCGACAATTTCATGCCCAGGTATCAGCGGCAAGCGGTGCGGCGCCAGGTCGGCATCGACGATATGCAGATCCGTGCGGCACACGCCGCAGGCCAGAACCCGCAACAGCACCTCATGCACGCCGCATACTGGCACTGCTACTTGCACCGCCCGCAATTCCTGGCCTGGTCCCGGCCACTGCATGGCCAGCATGCTGTCCGGCTGCATCATTGGCGCCGCCTGGCAAAGTCAGCGTACCGTCAGGTACTTGCCGCGGCCATCCGTCTTTTTCGGCAGCGTCAGTTCCAGGATGCCATGCCGGTAGCGCGCGGTCGCGGCACGCTCGTCAACCGCCTGCGGCAAGGTAAAGTAACGGTACTGCGGTTCCCGCTGGCGCGTACCGGGCGCCGCGCCGGCAGCGCCACCCTCGGCATGGATCGATACGGCGCTACCGTCGATCTCCACCCGCAGTGCCTCCTTGTCGTAGCCCGGCATCTCCGCCGTGACCTGGTAGGCATCGTCCGCTTCCGCGATATCGAGCCGGAAATTGCGCCGTTTGTGCATGGCACGCAATGCGTGCGCGAGGCGCCAGCGATGAAGCCCCTCTTCCATGCGTGCCCGGGTCGGCAAGCGCCAATGCCGCGCAAGCGGTGTGATACGCTGCAATATGCTGGCCATGCTTTGCTCCTGTTAACGACATCGTGCGGCTCGCGCAAGCATCTGACGTTATTGTATTTGCAAAGTCCTGCTGGCACCGCCCGCCTTTTTTGGCAGGGTCAGTTCCAGGATGCCGTCCTGACACCGGGCTTCCGCCTTGCTCTCGTCGACTTCGTGCGGCAGGCTGAAACTGCGGTACTGCTGTCCGTAGTACCGCTCGCTGCGTACCATATTGCCGTTTTCCTGGCGCTCTTCCTTCTTTACTTCCGCGCTGATGGACACCTGTTTGCCGTCGATGGCCACCTTGATGTCTTCCTTCTGCACGCCAGGCACTTCAGCCTTGACGACATACGCCTGGTCCGATTCCGACATATCCAGGCGCATGCGTGGCGCGGCATCGGCCGTGCGCAGGCGCGGCAATGCCGTGTATTCCTGCAGAAAATCATCCAGATCCCGGAACGGATCGAACCGGGCAAGCTCGCTGAACGGATTCAATGACATCAAGCTGTTGGCCATGTCTGCTCTCCTGAAATGCAGTACTGCCGCCTGCGCGGCTGGAGAGACCTCTCCGGCAGGGGGCGCGCACGCGGACGACTTCCCCATCTTAGAAGCCGCTGGCAGGCATCGCATGACCTGCATCAAACGAAACGCCTTGATATTGCACAAACACCAAAATGAAAAACAGCACCTGCTTTTGTGTCCGATTCAAGATTCTGGCACGCCAAATGCGCATTGCCTGATACCGATCAACGTGCATGCATGCGCGCCGGCCGCAATCGGATTATGGTGGACGGCATGGCCCGACAGACCGGGCTCACGGAGCGACACCATGCGACTGAACCACAGCACCCGCGATTTCATCCTGCATCTGATGCGGCTGGTACCCGACATGACCCTGGCCACCGTGCGGCCGGACGGCTACCCGCACGCCACGACCGTCAGCTATGCCAACGACAATCTCACGCTGTACGCCGGCGTGGGCCTGGGCAGCCAGAAAGCCTGCAACATACAGCTGAACAACAAGGTATCGCTGACCATCACCCGGCCCTATGCGGATTGGCAGCACATACAAGGCTTGTCGATGGGCGCCACGGCGCGCATCATCGGCGAACGCGACGAGGCGGAGCACGCGTCCGCTTGCCTGCTGCGGCGTTTCCCGCAGATCAGGGAAATGATGGCGGGAACGGAAGCCATGCCGTGGGCGGGCGCCATTTTCCTGCGCATCGACCCGCGCGTCATTTCCGTGCTCGACTATCAAAAAGGCTTCGGCCACACGGAATTGTATGAAATAGACTGAGGCCGGAAGGCAGCGGGCGGCTGCCGCAGCGGCGCCAAGCCCGTCATGCCGGCGGAGCCGGTTCCGCTGGCGGGTCCGAGGCAACGCCGATGGCGGCGCCGCGCTGCTGCAGCGCCTGGCAAAGCCGCCGCAGCAGCGCCGCCAACGCGGGGCCGTCGAATCCGGCGTCATTGCATATCTCGACCGCATCCAGCGCCTCATCCGGCGGCAATGCCTGCACGCCGGCTGCCAGTTGATGGGCCAGCACGCCAGGGTCCGCATCGGAAGGATCCTGGCCGGCACGGGCGCGCTCGCTCAGGCGCGCCAGCAGCAGGGGCAGCGGTGCGCTCACGTGCAGCAGCAGGAAAGGCGCCTTGCAGCGCCGGGCCAGGCGGCGAAATGCCAGGCGCCAGGCGCGCTCCGGAAAGGCGGCATCGACCAGCATCGTGAAACCGGCCTCCAGACCCCGTTGCGCCAGCCGCGCGAGCTGGCGGTAAGTGCCGCTATTGCTGGCGCGGTCATACATGCCTTCGCCAGGCGCAAACCGGGTGCGTTCCGCCACGTTTGCCCCGTACAGCCGCTTGCGCTCCACATCGGAGCGCAAACGCACCGCCGCCAACGGCTCGACCAGCGCATCGCATAGCCAGGACTTGCCGCTGCCCGACAGCCCATGCGCGATCAGCAGCGCCGGTGCAGCCGGCCTGGCGCAAGCATGGGCGTATGCCAGATAGCGCGCCGCCTGCGCCTGCGCCGCAATGCGGCCAGGCTTGCCTGGCAAGGCGCGCAGCAAGGCGACCTTGCAGCGCACGAGCGCACGCTGCACCCGATAATACGGCAGCACGGCCAGGCAGCCATAGTCGCCGCCGCGCTCCAGGTAGTCATTCAACAGCCGGGCTGCCAGCCCTCCCCATCCCTGGCACTGCAAGTCCATCCAGAGGAAGGCCAAGTCCTGGGCAACGTCGATCCAGCGCAAGGCGGGATTGAATTCGATGCCGTCAAACGCGACCACCTGCCCTTGCAGCGTGAGGATATTTCCACAATGCAAATCCCCATGGCATTCGCGCACCCAGCCACCGGCCTTGCGTTGCGCAAACACGCGCGCCAGGGGCTGCTCCTGCGCCGTCAGCCAGGCGGCCACGTCAGCAAGCGAGGCGCGCTGGTGCGGGTTGTTCAACACAAGGGCAATGCCGGCCAAGTCCTCGCGCGTGCGCGCGCCGATCAGCGCGGCGCGCCCCCACGGCTGCTCACGGCCGGCGCGCGGCGCGGCGGCATGAAAATCGGCCATTGCCACGGCAAAAGCGCTGGCCTCGGCGGCGCCAAGCTGCCCGGCATCGAGCCGCGCCTGCCACAGCGCCGACTGCGCGAAGCGGCGCATGCGCACGGCGGGCTCCAGCACCGCGCCCCGTCCGTCGATGGCGGGACAGGCGCGCGGACCGGTAATGGCGCTCACGCCCAGGTACAAGGCGGGCGCCAGGCGCCGGTTCAAGCGCAGTTCCTCTTCGCAGGCAAAGTGGCGCGCCGCCAGGCTGCTGTAATCGAGGACATCGCGGCGCATGGCCTTCTTGAATTTATAGGCCAGATCACCCGCCAGCAATATCCAGGAAATATCGGTCTCAATCAGCCGTACGCGCGACGCCACCGCCTCCAGCCGGCGCGCCAGCCGCTGCAGCAGCTGCGACTGTTGCAGCGCCGCCCGGGCCAGCTTCCGGTCGGCTGGCGGTTCTGGCGACAAGCGCGCATCTTCACTGGCATTCAATGGTGCGGTCCTCATGCAAAACGACAGTGCGGCGGCCCGCCGGCAGCGCTGCCGATGCGCCGTTGTCCCACCTCGCTGCCTTCCTGTGGCAGCAGGGGAAGCGGCTTGCCACTGCCGGGCAATGTCTCAGCGATAAACGAGAACCGGCAACTGACTGTGGGTCAGTACCTTCTGCGTTTCACTGCCCAGCAGCATGGCCCGCACGCCGCGCCGGCCATGCGAGGCCATGGCAATCAGGTCGCAATGCTGGATGCACGCCGCCTCGATGATGGCAAGGTAGGGATCGTCGTGCTGCACGACCATCGTCTCGTAGACCACGCCTTGCGCCCGGGCGCAGGCGGCCACCTGCTCGATGCAGGCCCGGGCATGCGCCTGGCTATGCGCGGCGTAGCTTTCGGGTGTATCGCGCAGCATGTCCGCGTCCGTACTGAGTACATGGAAGGGGCCCAATACGTGCAAAACCGTCAGGCGCGCACCACACTCTTTCGCGAACGTGACGCATGGCGTCATCGCCGCGCGGGACGGACCTTCGCCGTCGGTGGGAAACAGGATATGTCGAAACATGGCTACTCCCTGATGACTGACAACGCTGGCGGCAACGCCGCGCATGCGCGCCGGACGCGTGCTCCGCATCGCCCCACTCTTGCCGCATCACCCCGTGCGACGGCGCGATCAGGCCGTCCGGACGCTCCAGGTATTGCGGGCGAATCGCACACATGCGTCCCGTGTGCTACCTGGCGACGGTGGAAGCACTGCCCAGCGCCTGCTGTAAAGGCTGGGCCTGCGGATTGCTGACCGTGCCAGCGGCAATATCCTGGGGCGACAGCGTACGTCCGTAATAGGCGTTGGTCATGGCCTGGTTGAAACGGATATCATTGAGGCCCACTGTCACGACATCGCCAAACAGCCCCTTCGATGCGCTCCAGGCCACCACATCGCCCGTACCCGCCGTACCTTGCGCCAGCTTGCTCCAGTTGACGACGGTCAGGCCGGCATCGGCGCTCAGCGAAAAGTTGTTCTTCTTCATGAACTCCTGCACCGCCTTGTCATTATTGAGCACCATCGCCATCGGGCCGCCTTCGATCCCCGCCTGCAGGCCCACCGTCAGGCCGCCCATATTGTAGAAAGCGGGGCCGCTCCAGCTGCCATCCGCACGCTTGAGCAGCAATAGTCCGGCACCGCCATGCGCGCCGACACCGAGTGCCGCCCTGCCATACGAAGGGATGATCAGCACGCCCTTTGCCTGCTGCAGCAGCTGCTTCATGCGCGGCTCCGCATCGAGCTGGCGCACGACGGCAAGGGCGTCCGTGACCCGCTGCGCCGCCGTCTGCGCCGATGCCTGGCCGGACTGCGCCGGGGTGGCGGCGCGGTCCGCCGTTTGCGCCGCGGCGCCAGCGCCGAGCATGCCGGCAAATCCTGCAAAAAGCCATACCAAGATACCGTTCCGAATACGCATACATCCTCCTGTTCTTCTTGCCTGCGGCGGTGCGCCATTTGGCGCGGAAGTCCCATGTTAGGACGGCGTGCCACGACCGCCTTGAGGCACGACAAAGGCAGGCGAATGAAACGCGCGTAATTTGATATGGAATAAGACGGTCATTGCTCAGTCTGGCATACCAACGCGCCGCGCGGCCATCCGGCGCCCGGGCACGCCATCCGGACGGCGCCGCCCGGAATCCCGCGCGGCGCGCAAACGGCGTGAACTCTTTTGCCCCGCGCCCGGTCGTACTCATATCCGGCGTTTCACCGCCGCCAGCCGCCAGGCACCCAAACCGGGAGGGAAGATGTCATGCTCGAGGAAACCAGCCTGCTGGGCAGCGATCCGCTGCTGCATAATTTGCCGCTTGACGACGCGCAAGGCGTACTGACGCCGCTGAGCGAGTCGCTGCTCAGTGTAATGAAACAACGGCGCAGCGAACGCCGGTTCTCGCCCCGCAGCGTGCCCCTTGCGGTGCTGGCGCAACTGCTGTGGGCCGCATCCGGCGTGAACCGCCAGGAGACGGGACAGCGCACCGCCCCGTCGGCGAAGAACTGGCAGGAGATCGACATCTATGTGGCCCAGCAAGACGGCCTGTTCCTGTTCGAACCTGCCGCCGGCGCATTGCGCCAGCTGGGCCAGCGCGACGTGCGCGCGGCAACGGGCTGGCAAGACTTTGTGGCCCAGGCGCCCGTCAACCTCGTGTATGTCGCCGACCTGGCCAGAATGGACCATGCGCCCCGCTGGGAGCAAAAATTCTATGCCGCGCTCGATACGGGCTACATCAGCCAGAACGTCTACCTGTTCTGCGCCGCGCAGGGCCTCGCTACCGTGGCCCGCGCCTGGGTGGACCGGCCGGTGCTGGCCCACGTCCTGGGGCTGCGGGAAACCCAGCGCATCATCCTGGCCCAGACGGTGGGTTTTCCTGGCCCCGCGATGCCGGCGCCGTCTACAGCCGATAAACGCGCGGACGGTATGGCCGGCTGAAACGCCGCGCGCCATGCGGGCATGCAAGCACGCCATCAGAACCTGTCCATCGAGGAGAAGACCATGAAAAGCTGTCTGATCGTATACTTTTCACGCACGGGCGTGACCGCGCAGGCCGCCCAGGACCTGGCCACGGCATGCGGCGCGGACCTGGAAGCACTGCAGGCGCTGCGCCCCTACCGCAAGGCAAGCGGCTTCCTGCGTGCCGGCTGGGAAGCCGTGTGCCGCATTCCGGCGCCCATCGCCGCCGCGCAACGGCATCCGTCCGACTATCCCTTCATCGTGCTGGGAACGCCAGTCTGGGCGGGTCATATGAGCGCGCCCATGCGCAGCTACATTGAACAGCAGCGCCAGCATTTTCATCGCGTCGGCCTGTTTTGCACCATGGCCGGACGGGGTGGCAAGGACGCGCTCGACGAAATGGCCGCGCTATGCCACCGGGAAGCCATTGCCAGCTTGTGCCTGCGCGAAGATGCGGTGCGGACAAGCCACCATCTTGAACAGATAAGGACTCTGGCAGCGGAACTGGGCCGGCTCGGGCAAGCCCCGCCCGCCTTCGCTCCCGGCCTGTCGCCCATCTAGGCATGCACCTGGCAAACGGCGCAATACCACGGCACAATACCAACGCAACAAACCATCCAGTTGCGCGGCAGGTAGTGGCCGATGCTCAAGCGAATGGAGCGGCAGATACGCCGCTGCATGCGCCGTTTCGCGATTGCCGGCGGCTATGCCAGCGTTGGATTGATTTTGACGTGGTTTTCCACTTCCGTCACACCGGGGGCATTCCAGGCGGCTTTTTCCGCATCCTCGCGCTCTACCCACGAGCGCACATTGCCGCTCAGTACGACGCGCGGGCCATGCGCCTCGACCGTCAGGCGCGCGGCGTCGACGGTGGCGCTACGCTGGAAAGCCGAAATGATCTTTTGCCGTACTTCGCCAGCCGAGGCACTGGGCCGCAAGCTGATCTGGTTGACGACGCTGCGCACGCCGCGCACATTGTGCACCGCCTCCTCGGCCCGCTGGCGCTGGTAATTCCACGCCACCGGTCCCTCCAGCCGCAGCACGCCATCCTGCACCACCACCTTGATCGCCTCGGAGGAACTGGGCAACTGCGCCTTGAGAGCCGCCACGGCATCGCGCGCGATTTCGGGATCGGGCCGGGCCTGGCCTGCCAGCCTCACCTCGATATCATTGGCCACGCCAGCCACCCCGGCCACGCCCTTGACGCAGCGTTCGGCGCGCATCTTGTCGCCGAAGCTGTGCGCGAAGCCCGTCAGCGTGACCACGCTGTCCTTGACCGCTACGCCAATATCGCCGGCGCTGACATCCGCCGCCCAGTCCAGTTCATGCTCGACATTCTTTTTGACTTCACTATCGCTCAGCATACCCACCTCCGTTAACCAGTTGATGTTGGCCTTGCCATCCCGCCAGGCCGCGAGGTACTCCCATCAGCATAAGAACCGCCCATCTGCCACGCTTGATGCACGTCAATCGTGCGGCAGGACGGCGCCACTCGCCACATCAGGGGACACGCGGCGCCTCACATGCCCCGGCGCGGCGCAGCATAAGCGCACAGCATCAGCAGGACACCGGCGCAAACCAAACCGTCCGCCACCGGTCCAACGCTGAACGGGCGCACAGGGGGCTGCGCGAAGTCGGACCGGGAGATGGCTCATGCACTCGCTGTTCAAAAACCGTTTTCATGCAGGCAATATGCTCGCGGGGCGCCTGGCGGCCTACGCCGGCAATCCCGATGTGCTGGTGCTGGCCTTGCCACGGGGAGGCGTGCCGCCAGCGTATCGGGTGGCGCGGGCGCTGGGCGCGCCCCTCGATATCTTGATGGTGCGCAAACTGGGGCTGCCAGCCCAGCCTGAATATGCGCTCGGTGCCGTCGCAGGCGATGGGCAGTGCCTGCTACGCATGAAAAAGATCAGGTCATCCGCAATGCAGATGAGCACGATGCAAGCCTTGATCGACAGGGAAAGAGCGGAAATAGCGAGGCGCGAACGCCTGTATCGCGCTGCCAGGCCAGCCCTGCCGCTTGAGAGCAGGATAATCATCCTCGTCGATGACGGCGTCGCCACCGGAGCGAGCATGTGCATGGCGGTGCGTGCCGTTCGCCGCATGCAGCCAGCGAAGATCATCGTCGCCGTCCCCGTCGCTTCCCGCGCAAGCCGCAAAGCGCTGTCCCGCATCGCCGATGAAACGATCTGCCTGCACGCCCCTTTCCCGTTCCACTCGGTAGGCGAATGGTACGAGGATTTTCAGCAAGTCGGCGAGGACGTGGTCATCCATTTGCTCGAGAAACGCCGGACGCAGGTGCGCCGCGCGAGCGCACATATCGCCCCGCATCCGGAGGCATCCCGTCCAGAACGGACGGCAGATTGCCCTGTCGTCCACAAGCGTTTCACTTCCCGGCGCGATACCGCCGCATGAAAGTCAACGCGGCAAGCAAGCCGATACCCAATAGCGCAAAAGTTCCAGGTTCATCTATCGTTTCAATATGTATATTGGATATCACGATGTGCGCCTGGGATGGCACATCCGACACAAAGGCCCAGCCCAGTGCCATGGCGCTGCCCTGAAAGGGCGCCAGGTCGATGATGATCGATTTTGAGACATCGATTCTGGGGGCAAAATCAAGCACGTCGACGTCTCCCGCTGTCGTTCCCCAATGCGTTACCCATTGCCCCTGCGGAAAAACCCGGAAGGCCAGGAGATCGTAGGTCGGGTCCGCCGTCAGCGGATCGGCCACATACTGAACGTCATAGCTGATCTTCAATGTACGGCGAGATATGTCGAACTCATTGGTGTAGTACTCGAAGACGTCGCTGGTATCCGTGATGTACAGATCCGGCCCGCCGACACCGTTCAGGTAGGTATTTTTGTATGAAAGATATTGTTTCAAATCCACTTCGGTAGAGACAGCGGCAAAACTCAGGCTCGCAGGGATGGAAACAAGGACAGCAAACAGCAGTTGTATGATGCTCATGACTTCTCCTCTGACAGGATTGCCTGGAAACCTGGGGAATGTTTCTCCATGGAGTTTTCAGCTGCATAGTGCTATGCAAAATCAATGCCATCGTCAGGTAATCATGGCAAGCGTTTGTTTACAAAGCATTTTTGAAATGGGGGCGACAGGCGCGGCAGGCAGGTGTAAAAATCTCCGGCACGGGGACTGGCGGCGCTCCTGGCCGCCAGCTTGTTTTCCGCTGAAGCGGCGCGAACGTTACGGCGTTCAGGTTTCTCCAGGCGGCGCCACGCTGCGGGCGGGCAGGCCTGGCGCATCCATCCTGTCCGCGGCGTGCGTTATGCGGAAAAACCGCCGTCGATACTTAAACTGGCGCCCGTGATATATCCGGCTTCAGGTCCCGCGAGATAGGCAACAAAACCAGCAATCTCTTCAGCGCTACCATAACGCCCCAGCGCCATGGATGCTTTCAGCTCGGTGGCAGTTTCACTATCGGCAGGATTCATCTCGGTATCGACGGGACCCGGCTGGACGTTATTGACCGTGATCTTGCGTGGCCCCAGGTCGCGCGCCATGCCTTTGGTCAGCCCTACCAGCGCCGACTTGCTCATCGCGTATATGGAACCGCCTGCCATGGGCACGCGCTCGGCGTTGATGCTGCCGATATTGATGATGCGGCCCCCTTCGCCCATATGGCGCGCGGCCTCCTGGCAGGCAACAAAGACACTGCGTACGTTGACCGCAAGCGTACGGTCAAGGTCGGCCAGCGTGAGGTCTGCAAGGCCCCCCCATGACAGGACGCCGGCGCTATTGACGAGGATATCCAGGCCGCCGAAATGCGCGACGGTTTGACGTATTGCCTGCTGCAAGGCATTGGCATCAGCGCTGTCAGCCTGGATGGCAAGCGCCTTGCCGCCTGCATTGCTTATTTCGGCAACGACTTTTTCTGCCCGCTCTGCAGAAGAGACATACGTGAATGCGACCGCAGCCCCGTCCTGCGCCAGCCGCTTGACGATAGCGGCGCCGATACCGCGGGATCCCCCTTGCACAAAGGCAACTTTGCCTTGAAGACTATTCATACTTGCCATTTAAAACTCCTTTTCTGGGTTTGCAAACGTTGAATTACAGGTGACTGTATCTGCCGAGCAGGCAGTTGCTTCCCGACAGGGAACTTGCATAAATTGTTGCATGGACACATTTGTGATAATTTACCAATTCATGCCTAAAAATATACGGCGTATCTTATCGCTCTTTCATGACTATGACCCCATGTGGCGTACTGCCTGAACAGCACTCCCGTGTGCAAAAAACCGCCGCGTCCATCCTCACGCTGCTGGCATGGTCCGGCGTGTTCCTGCAATTCTGGCTATCGTTGAATCTGGCCCATCCACATGGCGCCTCCATCGTAGCGGGACTGGTGAAATACTTCGGTTTCTTCACAGTCACGACGAATATTTTCGTGGCGCTCACATTGACTCTGCCGGCATTCGCGCCTGGAAGCCCGACAGGCCGCATCTTTGCCCGGCCCGAAGTATGGGCTTGTGCCGCCACCAGCATCGCCTTTGTCGGACTAGGCTACCATTTCCTGTTGCGCGATCTGTGGCATCCGACCGGCGCGCAGTGGCTTGCCGACCTGATCCTTCACTACCTGACTCCGCTGGCTTTCTGCATGTACTGGCTGTTTACGCGTCTCATCACCCCTCTGAAAACACCGCCGCTGCCATGGTGGTCGCCTCTGGCCTGGTCCTTGTACCCGCTACTGTACTTCGTCTATGCGCTGGTGCGCGGCGCCGTTCTGGGAATGTACCCATATCCATTTATCGACGTCATGTCGATTGGCTATCACATGGCGTTGCGCAACGCATTCGGCCTATGGTTTGCCTTCGTGCTGCTTGCCTGGCTCTTCCTTGGCCTTGCCAATGCGGCCATTCGCCGCACGTAGTCTTGCCCAGGTACCGCATGGGCCTGCCTGCTTGCGCCCGGCGGATGATGCACGCGACACCATCTCGAACTGCGGCCTGCGGCGCTAGCGCGCGCCGAGAATCGCGTTCAGCGCATTCGTCCCAGGCGCCCCCTGGACGGTTTGCAGGATGCCTTCTGAATCCTGGTAGAAAATTGTGGGCGTGGCAAAAGATCCGAGTTCCCGCATCAAGCTTTTGTTGCTGTCGAGCTTGACGCGTATGCCTGCTGGAACCGTCGTCATGGCTTGAATGCCGCCGCTGGCGTGTTGCTGTTCATGCTGCCTGAGGGCGGCCTGGGGATCTTTTGCGCCAAGCAGCGCGGCCGCCTTGCCGGCGCTGCTGTCCTTGATGATGCCGACCATAATGTGGCGTATTTGCACCTTGCCCGCCGTGACCCAGGGGCGGGCATCCTTCCAGAATTTATTGCAATACGGGCAATTCGGATCGGTAAAGGTATAGACGACGCGTTGCGCGTCCCTGCTGCCGTCGACAATCCAGCTGCTATTTTCAAGTTTGCGCCAGCTTTTCGCTGTCATCGGTTTACCGACCAGCTTTTTCAATGGCGCTTCGGTGAGATTGACGCCCTTGGCATCGAGCATGGTGCCGACGATCGCCTGCTTGCCGTCTGCCGTCAGATAAATGCCTAGCGGCTTCTGTTGCAGCACGCCCGCATAGCCTTGCATGCCGCCTGGCGCATCAAAACGTCCTGCGATTTCGACGCCCTGTGCTTCCAGTGCCTTGATGGGCGCCGGCCAGTTGACCGCGGGGGCTGCCACGGCGATGCCGGTCGCCACAGACATGGCTGCGGCGAACATGAATGAATATTTGCGCATGGTTCATTTACTCCTGGTTTTCAAAAAGAGGATGGGACAGCCTGGATGGCTCAGGCGCCTGTAGCCGCCTCACCCAGCGGCTTGCAGCTTGCCGCCGGCAGCGCGGCCACGGCGCCGTGGGCATGTTCAGGCCTTGTCTTGCGCACGTTTGAGGCGCGCGAGGAATTCTTCCGCGCTCAGTTCACCAATAATGCGTTCGGCGCGGTGCTCCTTGCCGTCCGGACCGATCAGCAGGATGGTCGGCGCGCCGAACGCCTGGTATGCACGCAGCATCGCCACGTCATCGGCATTGTTTGCCGTGATATCGGGACGCAGCAACTGCATGCCGGCCAAGGCCTGTTGCACCCGGGGATCGGCAAACACCTCGCGTTCTATCGCCTTGCAGGAGACACACCAGTCAGCGTAGAAATCGACCAGCGTCCACTGTCCGTTGCGGCCAGCCTCGGCGACGCCGTCAGCAAGCTGCCGGGGCGTCCTGACGGTCGCAAAGGTCTCCATGAAATTCTGCTTGCCGCTGGCGTTCCCGGCAGCATTGGCAGGCGCGGCGAAAGCCAGCGGTTGCAGCGGGTCGTGTCCGCCGGCCGCGGCGCCCAAGACCATGATGCCGCCCCAAATACCGATGAGTAATGCGATGCAGCGCATCAGCAAGCGGCCGCCGTCAGCAACGAACTGCTGCGCCAACGTAGACAGACTCAATGCACATGCCAGCAGCAAGGCACCCCACAGGGCCAATGCGACGGAAGCAGGCAATACCCGGCCGACGAACAGAATGGCCATGCCCAGCAGGATAAAGCCAAAGCAGGCCTTGACGCGGTTCATCCAGTTGCCTGGTCGTGGCAGCAGTTTCGCGCCAACGGTGCCCACCAGCAGCAGGGGCACGCCCATGCCCAGGCCCATGAACAACAAGGCCAGACCGCCGCTAAGGACGTTCCCCGTGTCGCCGATATATAGCAGGGCGCCAGCCAGCGGCGCCGTCATGCAGGGACCGACGAGGAGCGCCGACAGCACGCCCATCGCGCCGGCACCGAGCACGGTGCCGCCGCGCTGGCCCTGGCTGGCTTGATCGAGACGGTTGCGCAGGAACGCCGGCAACTGGAGTTCATAGAAACCAAACATGGCCATTGCCAGTGCAACAAATATCGCGCCAAACACGCCGAGCACCCACGGGTTTTGCAGCATCGCCTGTAAATTGGCACCGGCCAATGCCGCCGCCGCGCCAAATACCGCATACGTCAGCGCCATCGGCAACACAAAGGCCAGCGACAGGACAAAGCCGCGCCGGGGTCCGGCGCCGCTGCCGGCGATCAGGCTGGACAAGATAGGTATCATCGGCAGCACACAAGGGGTAAACGTCATCAGCAAACCCAGGCCGAAGAACACCAGCAGCATCCAGACCAGGCTGGACTGTGACAGGCGATCCGCCATGCTTTGGTCCTCGCCGCGCACCTCGCCTGATGCCGCTGCCGGCGACACGCTTGCGCTGCGCAATTCGACCTTCTGGCTTTGCGGCGGATAGCACAGGCCAGCGTCGGCGCAGCCTTGCCAGCCCACGGTCAAGGCCCGGGCGCCGGCGGCGTTGACGATCAGCTCGACGCTGTCGTGGTACACCTCGCTTTCGCCAAAGAATTCGTCCGTCTGCATCGTCCCGGCCGGATAGTCGATGTGCAAGGCGCTGTCGGACGGCTCCGCGGCAACCTTCAATTGCTTGCGATACAGGTAATAACCTTCGCTGACCTGCCAGGTCAAGCGAACCCTCCCCTGCTCTTCCTGAGAGACGCTGAACTTGAACGCCTGCTCGGGTGGCAGAAAATTATTTTCGGCATGCGCGGGCATCCCCAGCAGCAGGGGCAAGGCCAACACCCATAGGTATCGCAGAATACGTAACATAAGCAGCTCCGAAGTAGACAGGCTTCCATCCTGTTTCATGCAGGTTAAGGCCACGTTAACGATGCGATAATCAACAGCTGCAATAATGATGGGCATGGAGGATAGAGATGCGTGTATTACTGGTGGAAGATGATGAACTGATTGCCCACGGCATCCTGGCCGGCTTGCGTGCGCACGGCTTGACAGCCGACGGCGTGAGCAATGCGGCACAGGCCGAAGCGGCGCTGGCCACCCTGCATTGGGACGTGGTGATTCTGGATCTTGGTTTGCCCGATGAAGATGGCATGCGCCTGCTGCCGCGCCTGCGCGCGTCAGGCATGACTCTTCCGGTACTGGTGCTGAGTGCCCGCGATGCCGTCGAGGACCGGGTTGCGGGCCTGCGCGCCGGCGCCGACGATTACCTGCTCAAGCCTTTCGACCTCGATGAACTGGTCGCGCGCCTGCACGCCCTGCTGCGGCGCGCTGCCGGACGCAGCGTCAACGTCATCGAGCACGGGCCTTTGCGCATGGACCCCGCCAGCGGCGTAGTCCATCTCAACGGCCAGCAGGTGGATCTGTCGCGCCGCGAGCTGGCCCTGCTGTCGGCGTTGCTGCACGCCAGCGGACGCATCCTGAGCGCCGATCAGTTGAAGGATAGTCTCTATCATTTCAATGAAGAGATTGAAAGCAACGCCCTCAGCGTGCATGTCCATCATTTGCGGCGCAAGCTCGGCACGGACCTGATCGAAACCGTACGCGGCCTGGGCTACAAGATTTCCATGGTGAACCCATGAGCCTGCGCTTGCGGCTGCTGTTGCTCATCGGAATTTCGCTCAGCCTGTTGTGGGGCGCCGTAGCGATATGGATGTTGCGCAGTCTGGACACGGAAGTACACCACACGCTGGACCAGCGGCTGGCGATGTCGGCGCAAATGGTCGCCGGCCTGATGTCGCAGAATCCTTCCGCCTGGGATGGGCGCGGCCCCACGCAGAGCCAGGCGGTCTTGAAGACGCCCGCGCTGGCCAAAGGCTTCGACTGCCAGATCACTTCCCTGCGCGGCGACGTGATAGCGCGCACGCCGGGCGCCACCGTGGACGCTGTCGCGATGGGCAAGCCCGGCTATTCCGAAACGGTCATCAAGGGCGAACGCTGGCGCAGCTACACGTTTGAGACCGACAACTTGCGCGTAACCACCGCCGATCGCCTGGCCGAACGCAATTCACTGCTGCAAAATGTGGCAATGGCGGCAGTCTTGCCCTTTGTCGTCGCCATGGCGGGCAGCCTGATCGTTCTGTGGTTTGGCGTGAAGCGCGGCTTGTTGCCGCTGGAGCGGCTGCGGCAGGCACTCGCCAGGCGCAGCCCGGAGACCATGACGCCGATCCCCGAGAGCGCGATGTCGCGCGATCTCATGCCCTTGGTAACGACGCTGAACACCTTGCTGCAACGCGTCCACGTCACCATCCACCGCGAACGCCGCTTCACAAGCGATGCCGCACACGAGCTACGCACCCCGCTCACGGCCATCAAGACGCATTTGCAGGTGTCGCGGATCACCAAAGGCAAGGACGCCGCGCTCGCGATGGACTACGCGGAGGAAGGCGTGGCGCGGCTCCAGCGCACGCTCGGGCAATTGCTGACGCTGTCGCAGATTGAAGGACCGTTTTCCTGGGAAGACGGCAACCGTGCCGATGCTGAAGAAGTCGCACGGCTGGCGATTCGTGATGCCGGCGCAAGCAGCAACGGGCAGCAGCGCATCGTTTTCCATCCTGCCGGCAGGCCGGTGCGATTGGCGCTACCGCAAGCCCTGGCAATTACTGCATTGCGTAATTTGCTCGACAACGCACTGCGCCATACGCCGGCGGCGCAAGAGATCGTCCTGGAGATGCGGCTGGCCGCGACTAGCTGTGTTTTCCGTGTACTTGATCAAGGCAGCGGCCTTGGCAAGGAAGAATTGATGATGGTCAAGGAGCGCTTCTGGCGGCGCGGTTCCGGTCAGGGAAGCGGATTGGGCCTGTCCATCGTCGCAGCAATTGCCGAGCGCTTTGGTGGTGCGATAGAACTCATGCAGCGACCGGAGGGCGGCCTGGAGGCAAACTTGACACTCCCCTTAAAGATCGAGGAAACGCACAAATGATGGGCTGCGCGCCAGCGATCGGCATGCATCCAATTCAAGCAGCAATTCGCCTTGGCACGCCAGCATTGCAAGGCTGCCTGATCGCTACCGACAGGGAGGAAAACCCATCTACCAATGCTAAGTGAACCAATCTATCCCGGTAGCTGCCGGCCGGGTTGGTTCCGCGTACGAAACTGTTACTTTGAGAGCAAGCAAGAGGATTATCTGACATTCCAGGTCGGCTTGATGTGAAAACGGCCGCAGGAAGCGGCCGTATCGTTGAGGCTGGGTGGTGGATTAAAAATCCTATTGTCCCAAGCTTGCCCCAAGTTCGTATTTTGACAAGACGTAAAATCCTAAGTCATTGAATACAAACGAAAAATTTGGTGGGAAGTGCAAGTTTCGAACTTGCGACCCCTGCAGTGTGAATGCCTTTGCGCATCGGCCTGCGCAGTGCTCTCATAGGGGGCGTTCGCCGAATAGACTCCAGTGACACCCCTTGAATTGCACTGGATTACACTGAGAATTACACTGAGTTTTACGTGAGCCACGAAGTGACGTACCTCAAGCCCCAACCAACACAATTAGCCATAATGACTTAAATACAACGTTCTTGGCGGATCAGTGCCCACATCTCACTCATTATATGGAGCACTTCTTTTCATCGTGCTGACGCAGCAAGGTTGCGGAGCGGCATTTCCGCGAGCGCTACCGCGACCCGGCGTTTTTGACATGAACAGCTTCGCCCTCGCCGCCCGCTTCGGCACGCCCTCCAGCTATCAACACCAGGGCGAATACCTGCAACTGAACTATGGCAGCGCGGCGGCCGGCTGCCAAGTCATCGTGCTGGTCGACCAGAAGCAGCGCGTAGTCGGCTGGGCATCGTCAGGCGCCCGCTGCAACAGCGCTGGGGAAAATGGGCACGCAGAGCCAGACCTGGACGTACTGGACTAGGGCTCCGTCTACTGTTTCGTTTTCATGCCCCTTGAGTATCAGGCCATCAGCATCCAAACGCTCCATCGCAGGCTCAAAAAGTGGCTTGCAAACGTTGGTCGAGCCGGCATAGTTTGGCCGGCGCAGCGAGGCAGAGCTATGGTAACGAACACATGCGCCCGCTCCCACATGCTCGAAAACAAGCAGGCCTTCCAATGGCGCGGAGTCGAGCATCTCCTGGCGGGTAATTCGACGCCCCTTATCCCTTAGCAAAATCACACGAAAAGGCATGCCCTGCCGCTCCTCTACTTTCGCCGGCCACTGATGCTTGTTTGTTGTGCCGTCCATAACCAAATCAATTTACTGTATAAAAACACAGTATATTGCCAAGCTTAGGAAACCAGAAGGCGAAATTTGTAACTAGAAGAGCCCGCCCTGTTCCGCTGGCGCGGCCGACGCAGGTGTTTTTGCACGTGATCGCGGCTGCATAGGATCGGGCTGCGCGACAAGCAGCTCCGCCGGATACTGCCGATAAACGTCCTCTTCCGACACCAGCGAGCCATCCAGCCAGCCGTGGTACTGGTCAGGGTCCAGGATCATCACCATGCGCTTTTCCTCGCCAGGCTTGTGGAAACGCTGCATCAGCGGGTGCCCGTCGGCGTTGATTGTCAGCATCGAGAACGACAGCAGCTGATCCGCCGGGCGGTAATCCCAAATGCCCGCGATGGCCGCCGGACCACCATCAGCGCGCTCGATGCGCCAGCGCACAGGCTTGCCGGTTTCGTAGTTGGGTTCGAAGAAGTTGGATGCTGGGATGATGCAGAACTGCTTGCGCTTCCAGGCGCTGCGGAAGGTCGGCTTGCTGGCCACCGTCTCCGTGCGGGTATTGTAGATCTGGCGGGCCAGCTTGACGTCGGCCCAGTGGGCAACCATGCCGAACATAGCCGGGGTGATTCCTAATTCACCGGGCGCTTCATGTGAGTCTCGCAGGATTGGCGCCATGTAGCCTGGCCATGCCTCGGGCAGCAAGTCAAGTTCGGGCGGTCGAATACCGAAGCGGTCTACGATATGCTCTTTACGGCTGGGGGTGTAGTCAGCGCACATAGGTTTACTATAGAACAATATCGCAGCGCGTCACAATCTCACCGCAGTAACCTGTAAACGCTAGTTCCAACACAGCAGCAAGGTCAAGGTGTACCAGTACTATATACTGTTTGAGTATTTTAAAAGCGAATTCCTTGGGCTGAGCGTGGCATTAACTTATGCCTAGAAATTTATAGAGTAAAATATTCTGGCCAATCAGTATTGGCTACTTACCTTAGTCACAATTACCAAAAGGTCGAAAATGCCCATCCCAGACGTCGCAATCGGAGCAATTATTGCAGCATTGATTAGCGGCGCTATAGTTTATATAACTTCCGTTTTATCCAAGGAACAGAAAACCTCCGAGTTTAGACAGATTTGGATTGATGCTTTAAGAGAAGATATTGCTGAATATGTGGCAAAAGTGACCTCGCTGTATTCGATAGCTCGCGCTCATGGCGGCTCTACGCCAGACATAAAATTAAAAATATTAACCGAATTGGCGGATCAAACCCATGAAGCATATGCTAGCGAGTATCGAATAGTTCTACGACTTAACCCCAAAAAACACATGAGCCTTTTGGGCAAAGTAAACTCATTTCAAGATAATATCTCCAAGCTAAAAATAACTCACACCAAAACTATAACAGAGCAGGAAGAGGAACTTGCACGACAATTAATTAATGAAGCGAAAATTGTACTAAAATCAGAATGGGAGCGAGTAAAAAAAGGGGAATTAGCTTTCCGTGCCACCAAATTCATTGGTGCTGCGATAGTGATAGCTGCTGCATGCTTTGCTTTTTTCGACTGACACTAAATGGTTCTTTGCCAACCACAAAATATTAAACATTATGAACATTGATTTCTCGCCTGAAAAAAGTTTGTTCAACCTCCAAATCGTGCGTTGGTGCGCCGGAATATCAGCAGCACTCGCGCTTATAGTAACTTTTACAATAATTTATAGCCTACGCAATCTTTCATTCGATTTCACATCCAGCGGCTTCAATTATTTCGCCGAGCTTTACAAAGTTCCAGCAGCCCTTCTCGCTATCGGATTTACGCTAGTGGGACTATGCGCGGCCAACCACAGATCCGAACAAACAAAAAAACAAATAGAAAGGACCGCGAATCAAATTGATCTAACAAACAAACAAATAGAACTGACCAAAATTCAAAATAATTTCTCAAACTATTACAAACATATTGAAGAATTTGAAAAATATTGCAAAGACCATGAAAATTATGATAAGTATGCTCCAGAGCCACGAAAAATTTATCGACTAATATTTTCAAAGTCGAATTCAAAGTCGGAGCTCTACGAAATCAATCAAGACTTCGTAAAAGGCCTTGATGTTTTCATTTTATCTGTTACAGAATTAGCCAAATCATTTGAAAAAGAATATCAATTGGAGCGACATGTAAGTGGTTATAAAATTTATTTATTAATACAGAATTTCAAAAAGAGCACTTTTATCCGCATACATCACACCGGAACGGGGGAGGACATGTCATCTCCCCAAGGAAGTTTCATCTTGGATCAAGGATCGTGGCGAACTTTCTTTTCAAACTATGTGCTACTAATAACGATAATTGATACTCTCCTAAAATTCGATTTATCATATGAATCATCTGTCGTAGTAAAGGACGCCATGCAATTGAATCTAGATTCAATACCAGCAGCCGGCGGTATTAGGCAGGAATTTTCCCTAAGTAAAAAATCTGAAGCTCAAAATATTATCGACACCACGTCAATACATCGTTCCTGAAGTGGATCACCGACGGGATCAACTGCGCAACTGCATCCATTTACATCGGGATTAGTCGAGACGACACATTAACCGGTTACGCAGAGGATAAGTCACATATGCTAAACGCAGCCCACGATAATTGCCACTAGCAATTCCTCGTAGGCTCGGCCGCGAGTCCAGTCGCGTGCCAGCGCCAAGACGATCTCACCATCCGTCGCGGTCAGCAACAGTTGGTCGAACTCGTACACCGGGCGCTGCGGCATCGTCTTTACACATGGTGTAAAGACGGGAATTTCTACACGCTGCGGCGCCGGTGGCGCGCTGGCGCAGCCGGCCAGCAACAGGATCGGAATAATTTTTGGAATATTTTGTAGTGCCAATTGGGGCCTCATCGCACCCCCTCCAGCAACTGCCTGACAGCCGGCATGGCCTCGTCGCAGGTCGTGGCGCGCGCGCCAACAACTTGTGCCAGGGCAGCATCGTACTTCTTGCCCTTGGCGGCGGCCGCAGCCTGCGCCGCCGCACCGCGCTGCTGCGCCGCCAGGGTTGCCTTGCCCATGCCATCGATGGCGCGGTTTTGCTCGCTGATCGAGGCCCGCAGCGCAGCGGTGACGCCTTGCTCCTGCACCAGCGCAGCGCGCGCGGCGTCACGGTCGGCGGCTGTCAGCCACCAGCCCGTGCCGGTGGAGCTGGCCACGAGCAGCAGCGCGGCGGACAGCACGATGGCCGCCACCTTCCAGATGCCTCTGACGGCGCCAGCAGCCAGCGTGCCAAGGGCGCTCATACGATGCCCGCCACGTAGCTGACGCCGCCGCCGGCGAACTTGGCCGTCAGCACCTGACGCCGCGGCGCGCCAGCCGACAGCGCGATGTGCACCCAGGTGCCCTCGTAGATCAGCTGATCGAAGGCGATATCGCTTTGCCGGATCAGCAGAGCCAGCGCCTTGGGCGCCAGCTTGGCCGTGCTGATATCGGCGGCCAGGCCCAGCACGTGGGCGCTGCTGGCCGCGCCGCCCACGGCCTTGTTCAGCGCCGGCGAGCGGTAGCCGCTGGAAATGGCGATGGGCGCGCCCACCAGCGCGCGCACCTGCTCGAGCAGCGCGGCCAGGCGCGTGAGGTTGGCGACGATAGCGGCCGCCGGCGCATTGTCGATACCCTTGCGGGTGGCCACCTGCGAAGCGACCAGCTCGGCCAGGCTGAAATGT
This sequence comes from Janthinobacterium sp. GW460-12-1-14-LB5, assembly GCF_059423585.1. NCBI lineage: Bacteria > Pseudomonadati > Pseudomonadota > Betaproteobacteria > Burkholderiales > Oxalobacteraceae > Janthinobacterium > Janthinobacterium sp. GW460-12-1-14-LB5. Next base: position 25,699 of record NZ_JBWKYD010000037.1, read on the forward strand.
GGACTCAGGTTCACAGGCCACCCCGCACGTCCTTGACGATGGCGGCCGCGTCGCGCGCCAGCTCGCCGATATCCTTGTCGCGGCGATTGTCGAGCCAGCGCACTGTGGCGCCCAGCACCCACCAGGCGGGCAAGCCGGCCGCCACCATCAGCGGCGCAGCGATGAACAAGAAGCCCAGGGCCGGGTCGCTACCGTACAGCACTGCGACGGCGCGCGCGCTGTCGAACAGGCCCGGCATCCAGTTGCGCGCGACCACGACCAGGGCCGGGCCCATCAGGGCGGAAAACAGAATGGTGACGAAGAAGCGCACGCCCGCTTCCTTGGCAGTTTTTGGCCACATGAACATGAATCCCAGTGAGGTTGCGGCAGCGCCGGCCAGGACCGGGATGCCAAAAATTTTAATCAGTGCGCCGCCAGCGGCGGTTGTTTCGATGGCCATGTGATGCCTTTCGTGAGGTGGTGTTGGAGAAGATAGTGGTGCCGACATTACGGCGACAGCTGTCTCATTTCTAGGGAAAGGTGAGACAGTATTTTTCTGATGGTGGAAATGAAAAAAACCGCCGAAGCGGGTTTGTGGTGAAGCATTGATTTTCTATGCCGCTTCGAGCGCCGCCAGCCGCGCCTCCTGCCCGGCGGCAATGAACATGCCCAGTTCGTCATACCGGAACGCGTAGCGGTCTCCCGCTTCGAGCACCACCTCGGTGTAGGCGGCGCGCGCTTCGACGGCGGGAAAACCGTCACTTGCCTGCACCGCCGACGTAACGACGTCACCAAACGAATTAAGCACTTCCGGCAACGACAAGCTAGCGGGCACGGCGGGCTGGGCCTCGATGGCAGGGTGCTCGATGGATTGTTGCTCCCAGGTATCGTGGCAGATAAAGCCGTAGTTGAACGGGTCCAGGCCATGCGCCTGCATGATTTCGATGGCGGCTTGCACGGTCGGGCCGACGTGCTCGCGCGCGTCAGCGCCTTTGCAGTCGACCGCATCACGCCAGCGGTAAGCGCCGATAGCACGAGCGATATCCTTGGCGGCGGCAATCTCGGCTGCAGTCAGGTCACGGAAATCACATTTCAGGCGCGCATCTGAGGTGTTGATGGTGCCAGTGCGGGCATAAATGGTGCGGTAAGCCATCGAGGCTTGGCCAAGATCGTAGGCGTTGTCCACCGCTGGCGACAGCCGTGCGCCGACAGCGATGCCCGCCGGAGTGACGTTGACTGCATCCAGATCGCCCATCTTCAGGCACCATACTGGCGTGGCGTCAATCGCGGTCGACGGCGGCAAGACACCGGTCCCCAAAAATTCGACCAGCGGAGTGTTCGCCATATTGGAGTCGCAATAGACGGACAAGGTCGAATAGTTTTTACTCAGGACGTAGACTGTCCCATCAATATCAATTTTCGCGGCAGTGATTGCGCCGGTGGCTGGGACGCCGAGCGAGTGAAAAGTGCCCCTGATTTGCGCATCATTGTCGCGGCGCATCGTAATGATCGTCAGCGCACCATTGGAGTAAGGAGTCGCTCCCGAGATTCGCAGGATAGCCTCGCCGCCATACACTGCCGCGAGTCTTGCCACCCGGAACCAACCAAGCAAGCTGTACGTGAGAGCAATGCCACCCGGGTATCTATTAGCCACCGAGATACTACTGCTACTTCCTACTGGCCCGGTCAAGTTGCCGCCCGTCAGCGGTAGCGCGTTGTATGGCCCCTTCTCGAATGCCGTATTCAGCTTATTGAGTTCCTCATTGACGTTCGGCATGCCGTCATAAAATTTGTCCGCCATTTAAATTCCTTCGATTTGGAGTGGTGCAGAATAGGTTTCAAAGTACGGTGTAGCGACCGCATCGAGATTGCTGGCCTTGCCATACAGCATGTGGTCTTGCTCCAGCAGTGGATCCGGGTTTTCCGGGAACAGGCTGAACAGCATGGCTTCCCCCTTGCCGTTCTCGCGCAGGATGCGCATGAAACGGGCGCGATCCGTTGGCGTCAGGTGTGCCAGGTTGATGCTCAACTTGTCGCTGGTCGGGCGAATCTGCGTCTTGAGGTCGCCGGCGCCCGTGCGGTAATCCTCGCTGGCATCCTGCAACTGCAGCTGGGCGTCGTACTCGGCATTGTGTTCCGGCGACCAGTAGTTGCCCGCCACCAGGCGCGATATCTCCAGGTAGCCTCCCGGGCTTTGTGGCGCGGACACCTCGATCACCAGTTTGCGCACGCGCACGGGCGCGAACCAGGCCACGCCATCAGCGCCGCCGCCACGCGCCCAGGTATTCGCGCCACCCCACTTGTAGGCGTTCCAACCCAGCGGCAGCACGCCCCAGGGATAAATGCCATGCACGGCGGCCGGGCACGGGAAGATGCTGCCTGTGTCGAGAACAGGCACGGCATCGCCCGGCTGGGCATAGCCGCGCACGCGCATGCGCGCGCTGCTGGTCATGTTGGTGAAGATCAGCGCCACGCAGGCGATGGACTCCTGTGTTGTCCAGGTGGCGGTGATGGTTTGCGCAGTGCCGGCAGCGCGCAGCACCGCTGACTTGGCATCGCGCTGCAGGTTAGCCGGGCCCAGCGCGCCGGCCTGGCTCGATGCCGTCAGCACTGCCCGGTCGGCAGCGTTGTCGTAGATGATGCGGAGGTTGGTCATATTATGGGAATTGGGAGTTGTCAATCACTGAAAGCCGCGAGTACACCGTCTGGCATTTTGAATTGTCGATAATGAGAGAGCCACTGACATCCATGCTGTCTTCGCTCGCCGCGATACGGCGCATCTGTAGCTGATTGCCGATGGCCCAGAACAGCGATTCGTAGTGCATCACCGTATAGCTGTTCATGATCCGGCCGTCGTCATCGTACGAATACAGGTAATACGGCATCGAGACCATGCCCCGGGTGTTCGCGCTGATTGATTTGCCTTGCATGCTGAACGGCAAGTTGACCGCAGTGTCCTGCCCACTGGCTGGGGCGCTATCACTGGGCGGCACCTGCCAGGGGAGGGTGAGCTCGACATCGTAGGTATCGCCAGCCAGGCGCAACATGCGCTTTCCGCTGAGAAACACCAACGCCTTTTCCTCCAGCGTGCGGACCAGCAGGCCGTAGCCATATGGGCCTGCTGGAGGGTTCAGATCCAGACGTCCGAATACTCGCAAGAACAGTGCCAAAGGAGGCCCGTTGTGGTTGTTGATGGCCATGGTTGCGCGCCAGTTGTCACCGCCCAGCGACTGCAGCTTGCGCAGGCAAATGCCCGTGCGCGAACGGAAAGCATTCAGACCGGTAGTACCGATGTCCTGTGCCGTGATGTTGTAAGGCACGTCAAAGTACAGTTGGGGCATACCCTTGCACTGGAAGTCGATTGTCGGATAGGCGCCAATCTGGCTGGGTATCGCGTACTTCCCAAGGTAGACATACGCACGCAAGTTGGAATCGATGGTGATGTTACCCTTCGCCAGATTCTTCGTTTGAAACCCCATTCTCATAGCGCCGCTCCGGTAAAGTAAATCATCATGTAGCCATCGCACACCGGTAAGCCGGCAGTGGCATTGTCGACAAACACCTGAACCGTCGGGATGCCCGATGGATAGCTGACGCGACAGCTCAGCACCGCCCAGCCGTCAACGTCACCGGTTTGATAGGGTGAAACCAGGTTGGCAACGATTTTCTTACCGGCATACGCCGGGTAGGAGAATGTACGACCAGTGCCGGTGCCGACACTGGCGCCGGGAATGCCCACTTCGGCGATCCAGAACAAGGTACTTTCTGCACGGCTGTCATAAAGCACCTCCCGGGTTTGCATATCCCGGCACAGCACGCCATAGCTGCTCATGCGTCCAAATCCCCGATTTGTACGACCACCACTTCGACACCGCTACCATTTACGCCAATCACTTTTTGTACATCGCCACGAATCTCCACACGTGCACCGCTGGCTCGGCTTCGCAGCAGGCCAATCGTGCCCGTGGCCGCCGACAGGGCGCCCGAAAAAGTGGCATTCCCATCTTTAATTAACAGGCCCGGTGCTTCTATTTGGCCATTTGCATACACAATAAAATATCGGCCTGATTTGTAGTTGCCGAGCAGCAGGCCTTGCTCACTTAGGTGGAAACCGCCACCCGAGTTAGCGGCTGGAGGCCAATCAAACGATGAATGAGCGTAACCAGGACCGCCATGGATGGTCGAGGCGGAAATATCGCCCGCCACCACCGTGCCGAGCTTGGCTTTGATGGCGCCCAAGCTATCAGCGGATAGCGACTTGCCCGCAATCGAGCCATCAACCAGTAAATTGCCGTTCAGTACCGTGCCAAGCACCAGCCATTCGCCGTTGTCAAAATACTTCGTCACGGCATGCGTGGCGTCATATAACGTGACCACGTCGCGGTTGATCGGGACGCCGTAGCCTGCATGCCCCAGCTCATACACGGCCGAAGCATCCGACCAGGTGGAATAGCCGGGCGCCGTCACGGTGACGGTACCGCGCTGGCCAGTGGCGCCATCGGCAGCCAGGCGCGCAGCGGCCGCCCATTCGCCTGGGGCGATGTCATCGGTCGCCGCGCGCGACGCGGCCGTGGCGCCCGAGGTGAACAGATAGGCGCCACCGGCAGTCGGAACCTGGGTCGACCAGCCGTTGTTCAGGCCGGCGAGCGCGCCCGTGGCAAAGGTGAACGTGCATGCCGCGCTCGGCAGCGCCGGCGCGATGTTGGTGGCGCCGCGCTGGTAGATGCGCACGGGGGCCACGTTCAAGCCGTCGGCGCCGTCCTTGGCCATTTGCACCGCCCCCGCCCACTCATTGGCGGCAATATTGTCCGTGGCGTTGCGCGAACTGGCGGCGGCCACGCGCACGTACAGCGGCGCCGTGCCGGCCGGGATATTCTTCGACCAGCCGCTGGCCAGGTCATTGCCGGCCGGCGTCGTGATGGCGGCCGTGGCAAAAGTAAAGATCACGTCACCCGGAGAATCGGCAGGCGCGGCAGCCGCTCGCTTGTAGGCAAAGGCCTGGCCCGTGTTCAAGCCGTCCAGGCCCGTCTTGCCGGCGACGCCATCGAAGACCTTGCTGATCATGTAATTACCGACGTAGTCGACGCCGAATTCGCGGATGCGCGCCTGCACCAGGGCCGTATCCGTGGTCATGCTGGCAAAATCAACCGTGGCCACGTTGCCGTTGACGGTCAGCTGCGTGCCGGCAGACACCGAAAACACGATATCGCCCACCACATTCACCGGCTTGGCGGTGATGGCAATCGAGCCGGGCGCGCCGGCGCCGGCGCTGTTCACGCGAAACACGGGCGTGCTGCCCGCCATCAGGATCGCCTTGCCGTCGGCTGTGGTGCTGAAGCGCTCCGCTGTCGCCTGCAGCAGCGTGTCACGGGCACCGCCGATGGCTGTCATACCAGCACTCCCACCGTCACGCGTCCTGCCAGCCATTGGTGCGACAGCAGCACCACCACGCCAGGTGCACCGCCCTGCAGGCCAAAGCGATCATCGCGCAACACCACAGGCTGCCCCAGTTCCAGCATCATCATTTCAGGCTCTCCATCAAATTCGTAAATCGTGCGCTGCACCTTGTTCAGGGCCAGGCGCCGCGCCGCTTCCGCCCGGGCGTCTGCGTTGGTCTTGAGGCAGGTATCGATCTGCGGCGGGTCGTCCGTCAGGCGGTAGCGCGTGCGCACCGCCTCATCGACCGCCGTTTCGGTCAGCCATTCCGTGGCATACAGGTCGGCATGCGCCGGCGGGATGCTGGTGGTAAGGCTGGCCTGCACCGTGTAATTACGGTCAAAGGCGATCTTGACGGCGGCGACCACGGGCAGGCGCTGCACCGGGCGCAGGGAATCGAGCCGCATGTGCTCTGGGCCAATCTCCACCGGCACGCCGGCGGCCGGCAGCGCAATCTGCACCAGGCGCAGCTGGCCGGTGCGCGACATGACCGCCTGGGCGCCCACACTGGCCGCCAGCTGCTGGATCGCCTGCGCCTGGTTCGTCCGATCCGCAACGTACAGACCCACCAGCTGCGGGTGGGCGGCGTCGAAGGCGGCCAGGTTGTCCAGATCGAGGTCGGCCAGAGTGAAGCGATCCGAGGCCTTGCCATAGGCGGTGGCAATGCGCTGCACCAGCGGCGCGATGCGCGGCGCATAGCCGCCGCCCTTGTCACCCTGCACGCTGACCGTGATCGTGGTGGAAAACGGGTCGGTGGTCAGGTTGAAGCGCCCGGCCTGGTCATTCAGGGCCACGGCAATCGGCTTGCCGTTGGTGCGCACCTCGAAACTCGACTCGACGGCACCCAGAAAACCATACTCCAGCGTAGCTGGGTTGGTCAGCAAGGGCGTCACGTTGTGGCATTCGCCGAACGGTATCGGCAAGGTTGCGTCCTTGTTTGGCGTGGTGCCGCCCAGCTTCGCCTCGGCAATCGGCGTGTCCAGGCGCTGCAGCTTATCGCGTAGCGACAAGTTGATCGATTCGCGCGCGGAACTGCCGATATCGGCGACGATGCCGTCAAAGACCAGCCGGAAGTCGCCGCGCGGCCAGGCCGGATCGCCGGACCAGGCCTTGATGGGCCGATTGCGCCAGACGTCACCGAGCCAGGCATCAAGCGCGCCATCGGCGTTATCGATTTCAATATCACCGCCCGACAGGCCAGCTTCACCTGTCAGGCTGACCTGTTCAGTGAAGGCCAGCCCACCAGTGGCCAGTGGCAAGTACTCGACGTTGGGCGGGATGTCGGTCGGGCCTGTGATATACGGCCAGGACGAGATAAACCGCGTCACTTCGACGCCCGCCACATTCACCTGCACCTCGATCAGCACCATGCGGGTGGCCGACGAGTTTTGCAGCCACGCCAAAAATTGTGCATCAGTCATTGGGAGTACTCCACTTTTTTCGCCCAGGCGGATGCCTTGGTGGATTTGTCGACACCAGCCACGACCGTCTTGGCCGCCTTGTCGTTCGACTCGACGGTGCCCCGGATCATGGCGCCGGTCTGTTTGTCCTGGTCGGCGCGCAGCCCTTTGACCTCTTCCCGCAGGCTCTTGATCTCGGCCACCAGGGCGTCGTTATTGCCGCCGCCCTGGCTGGGTGCGCCACCAAAGTAGCGGCGCATGGCAGCGGCCGCTTGCGCGTCCACTACCACCTCGCCGCGGTGCAGCTCAGCGGCGTAACCATCAAACGGGACATTGGCCAGGCCGCCGGCATGCGAACCGTCGAACTTGACGCCCAAGCCAGTCGCCGTGCCCATCGCCGCACGCAGGTTGGCGATGGCTTGCGCCACCGTCAGCGATCCCGCATTCACACTGTCATTGATGGTGATCAGGCCCGACACCTGTGCCTTGAGCGCATCCAGGCTGGCTTGCTGCACGCCGACCTGAGCCGAGGCCCATTTCAGCGCCTCGTTATTGGCCGCCAGCACGCGGGCGTAATCTGCTGCGTAGCGAGCATCCGAGGCGTTGACCACCTGCGAAGCCGTCAGGAAGGCCTGCTCGGCTGCCGACAGGCCGGACTGCGCCGTCGTGTCGCCGGCATTCGCCGCCGCCAGGGTTTTCTCGAACTGGGCGCGCGCCTCGGCATACTTCTGCTCCGGCGTCAGGATGGACTGGTTGCCCAGTGCCATGCTGGCGTTCAGGCCGTTGAGCGTGGCCACCCACGATTTCGATTTATCCAGCGCCGTCTGGGCCGCTGCTGATTCCTTTTCGTAGGCCTTGCCCAGTGCATCCTTGGCCGAGACCACTGCTTTGGCGGCCTGCACCTGGTCGAACAGCGCACGATTGACGGCGGCAATGCTGGAGCGCTGGATGGCCAGCAGTTCCGTTTCGCTTTTCGTCAATTCGTTCAGCTGCTGCTGCAGGTCACGGTGTTCGCTGGCAATTTCGTTCGCGGTTTTAAGCACCGCTGCATACTCACCAGTTGCCGCAGCCACTTCGGCAGCGTAATCGGCAGCTTTCTTGAACGGTTCGGCAAGGGCTATCAACTCCACATACATCGCCTGGCCAGCAGCCGTGCTCAGGTCCTGCGCCAGCACCAGGGCTTTGAACTGATCGACCGTGGTCACGCCCGATATACCCAGCTTGCCCATGGCATCGTTCACCGACTTGGTGATCGGCGCCATGCGCTCGGCTTCGGTCAGGAAGTTTTCGACGAAGAAGCCGGTACCGCTGGTCAGCTTATCAAGGCCACCGGCTGCGGCGATCAGGCTTTCGCTGAGCGCCACAGCACCCAGGCCTGTTGTATTGAAGGACTTGCCCAGCACGGTCAGCACGTCGGACACCTGCATGTAGTCGTTGGTGACGCGTACCAGCGTTTCCAGGTAGCCTTCGCCCACCGCCTGATATTCCTGCAAGCCAGACACGCCGAACTTCGCCATGTCATCGCCGAGCTTGGAAAATGCTGTTTCCAGCGCTTTCTGCTGCTCTTCCCCGGACAAGCCCTTCAAGCTGATCTTACCCAGATCGACTACAAACGAATTTAGCCGGGCATTGAATGCGGCGCCGCCCATACCCAGCGCATCGGCAGCACTGCGGATCGTCCGCCCCATGCTGCTGATGATCATGCTGAACTGGTTATTCATTTCCGCCGACAGCGCAGCGGTATGTGTACTGTCCTTGTCCTTATAGGTGAAACCGAATGCCTTCTTCTTCGTGTTGACATCGGCATACGCTTGAGCGGTAAAGCCCAACGCGTCCACATCACCAAGCGTCATGGCGTTGCCGGTAATGCCCTGGTCTTTGATCGACGTCGAAGTCTTAAACAATTTCGATACCGCAAAGCCGATTGCCGCACCGATTGCCATGCCGATGGGGCCAGCGACTGCGCCCATCATCGTCAAGCTACTGCCAATCGTGCCCATCGTCATCGCGCCGGCGATACTGCCACCCAGCATGGCGCCGCCGTAGGTGGCCGCACCGGACAGGGCCAATTGCCCACCCTTGCCGAACGTCGACACCGAGCCGGTCTGTATGCCAGCTGCAGCACCACCGCCCTCGGCAACTACGCCCGACCGGGCGAGTAGGCCGGCCAGATTGCCGATCCCACTCACCATCTTCCTCAGCAACGAGTCCATCGAAATGGTGTGCGCCAAGCCCAGGCCGGAGTTTTTCTCCATGATAGCTAGGCTGTGCGCGATCGATTCCGATTTCGCGGACGAATCGCCCAGGACCGTGCCGGTGCCGTTGGCCGCCTGGCGTTGTTCGGACAGGCTGATGCTGGCGCCGCCCATGCCACCGAACATTTTTGCTCCGATTGCTACTACGGCCGCCAGCGTCGCGGCGCCGGCCGCCAGGTTGAGCGGGAACGGCAGACTGGCCAAGGCCTTCACCACGGCAGTAATGCCCCAGGCGCTGGCCTCAGTCGCGGCAAGGCCAGTGGACGCGGCCGTGGTCGTCGCCTCGCCAGTCAGCTTGGTGGCGTTCAAGGTCAGGTTGGCGGCGACTTCCGCCTCTTTGAAGAAGATCTTTTTGATCATCGACTCGACGGCCATGGCCATTTCGTAGGCACGAAATGCTTTTTCTGCGGTTTCCATCACCTTGTAACCGGTGCTGTTTTCCTTGAAAAATCCCTTGGCCGCGCTGGCCATGTCGCCATAGGACTTGATCTGGGCCTGCGCGCCCTGCTGGGCAGCAGCGGCCTGGGCCTTGGCGACTTTTGTTGGGTCGCCATAGGCATCCTTAGTAGCAGCGGCCAAATGGGCAGCGATTGCCTGCTGCTGCACGGCATAACCGGACAATGCTGTCGTCAGCCCGCCGATGGCAGTGCCGACCGCGCCGAAGGACGCTGTCATACCTTGCGCTGCCGACTTCGTTGCGGCATCGACAGCCGTCAGGATATCCAGCAGTTCCTTGGCCTTGGCCACGTCGCCGCCCTTCTCTTGCGCCGAAGCCTTGCCTTGCACGTTGCCAAGGCGGTTCAACGCTTCAATCTTGCGATTGATGCCACCGATGACCTTCTCATTGCCCTCGAAACTAGCAAGAGCAGCTTTTTGCTCTTCAAGGTCAGCGACAGCCAAAGCGGTTTTTTGCGCAGGCAACAAGCCATAAGTCCGGATTTGCTCTTCGACGGCAGCTACCTGGGCGTTAATGGCCGCGATTTCTTTGTTGGCAGCATCCGATGCGGCGGTGGCACTCGCCGCTTGGCGCAAGCGTTCCTCTTCGTCCCGGCGGAAACTCTCGTCAAAGAAGGCTTTCTCGGCCGCGTCACGTTTCCCGAGAATTTCATTGATTTGCTGTTCGTGCTTCGCAGCCTCGCCGTTGGTACGGCTGTTGTGGCTGGCCAATGCATCAAGCTCTAGGTCGTACGCATCAATCTGCGCTTCATAGGTTTTGATTGCATACGAGCGCTTGTTCTCGTACGCCTGTTGAACTGACAACTCTCCGCCCTTCAGGTACATATCGTCAAGCTTGGCAAGTTCATCATAATGCGCCTTGGCTACCGCAGCCACTTTCTCATACTGCTTGATCCGATCAGCGAGTTGCGTGTTTTCGACCTGATCGACCTTTGGCTTTGGCTCGCGGCCTTCAGTGTCCCGATACGTCGGAGTGCCAACATACACCGAATTTGCAAGTGCAACTTGGGCATCCTGCTGAATTTTCAGGCTCTTGCCGGCGTTTTCCACCAGCAGAGCCTGTGCGCGCTGCGCGTAATCACTGTCCGCCTTGAGCTTTTCGTCAGCGTCTTTTTTTCTTTTTGCGTTGATGGTCAGGACCCGCTCGTCATAGGCCTTTTGGAACTTATCTTCTCCCGCAAGGATCTGGTCTTTCGTATCACCAAGCAGTTTGGCGTTGGCCTCCATCGCCGCTTGCATCTTCTTATAGGCATCAATTTGACCTGTAATGCTAAAACCTGCCTCTGAGCGGTCAATCGTGTATTGAGTATGAATTTCAGAAGCCTTGCTGGCATACGAGCCCGCCGCGCCCAGCAGCTTCATTGCGGAAAAAGCATTGTTGACGTTGTCGGCGACCACAACGAACACCTGAGCGAGCGTACTGCCCCACTCGTGCAATTGGTTATTCCGGGACAATTCGCTGACTTCGCCGTTCGCGTCCTTGAAGCCCTTCGTCAGCGCCATGACCGTAACGGTCAACACCTCAAGGAAAGTTTCGCCGGCCACGGTTTTCAGATCGGTCATGTAGCGCTGCATCGACGTGATCTGCTTGCCAGCCGTGCCCATGGCAGCCTCATAGGTGCCGGCGATATCCGAGCCACGGTCGATCACAGCATTCAAGCGAGCCTGCACGCGCTCGTTTTCCGACAGCTCTTTGGTAGTCTTGCCCAGCTCATCAGCCATCTGGCGATAGGCCGTCTGCAAGTTCACATTGATACCGATGTTCCGCAAGATCAGCACATTGCCGCGCGAAATACCGTTCACCAAGCGGTCGAACGCATCCGACGAATTCAAGTGACCGATCACGGCCGCGTCCTGGGCGATGCGCGCCAACACGGTGGCGTTCTTTAGGTCGACGTGAGCCTGGACCAGTTTGGTGGCCGACTCACGCGACTCGACCATGGTAATTCCCTGACGAGCGATCGAGTCGGTCGCCGTATCCATCTGGGTTTTGGTGTAGCCCGCATTGCGGCCGACGACTTGAACGACCACGCCAAGCGTCTCATAGCGGGCCGCCAGCAGTGACGATTCCTTGATATAGTCCCATACCTTCAGGGCGGCATAGGCCGCGACAAGTGCCTTGACCGCAAGCGCCAGTATGTCTGACGATTTGGCGGCATCCTCCTTTGCCTTTGCCGCAGCCTTGATGGCGTCCTCATAGCCCTTAATCGCGGCAATTGCCTGCTGCGTTTCCTTGGTCACGCCCATTTGCGCTGCCTGATAGGCAAGCAGCTGTGTGCGACTCATGCCAATCGTGGCCGCCTGTTCGCGCATGCGCTCGATCAGTTGCTGCTGGCCCAGCGTCAATTGCGTGGTTGAGCCGCCCAGCGCCTGCGTGGCCTGGGCCGCCAGACGCGCCGTCTCAGCCTGCGCGCGCATGATTTTGGACGTGTCGTCCATCTGGCCATTGCTGATCGCCGCACGCTGACCAGTGCGCTGCGTGGCGTCGCCGAGCGCTTCTACGCTTTTAGCGGCATCGCTACCGCGGCGCCATACACCGGCCGACGAGTTGGTGAAGTTGTCCAGCGCGCTGACGCCTTCGGCAGATGTCGAGCGCACGCGCGCCGTCGCCGCACTCAGCGAATCTACGGACGCGGTTGCGCCAACAACTTTTGGCGCGACGCGCGCGCCAGCATCACCCAGCGCATCGACAGCCGCCGCACCCTCAGTCGCCTTGGTCTTGGCCCCAGAGCTGGCTTCGCCCAACTTGTCGACGGCGGCCGTCGCACCAACAGTCTTTTGCTCGACGCGCACCGCCGCCTCGCCGAGGGAATCCAAGGCTTTGCTGCCCTCGGCTACTTGGCGCGTATCGATGGAAAGTCCAAGTTGGGCGATATCAGGCATTTATTTTTCCTTCTTGTTTTGATGGTGCATGAAGAGCACGTCAAGGCGATCGATCACGCCCTCTTCGAACGGATCGAAGCGCACGCCGTGGCGCGCCTGCCAGGCCAATATCTCGGCACTAGTCAGCGCGTTCACGGCCATACCGCACTGGCGCTTCTGGTTCATCTGGGCAAACCAGGCCCAGATGTAGGCCAGCTCCGGCGGCAGTTGCGGTGCTGCTGGTGCCTCGGGCGCCCGATAAAGCGGGTTTTGCCGGGCAGTGTCCAGGTGGTCGCCCTTGGCATTGCCGTCGCCTGCCGCCGCTGCTCGATCAAACAGGTGGTCGGCGTACAGCAGCAGGGCCTGGGTCAGACCTTCAAAAAATTGGCGTCGTTTTCCAGGGCAGCCGTGACGCGATCCTGCCAGGTCGGGTATTTGTCGAACGCCATGGCGATCAGGCCCTTGTCGAACGGCACCGGGCCCCCGTTGCTGGTGAAGCCGTACCAGTCGACGGCTACAGCTACGGCCAGGCGCTTCTGGTTGTCATCGATGACGTGCACCAGCTGATCCGCGCCTTCGTCCGTGGAAGCGTCGATGGCCGTCTTGCGCTTTGCCGACTTCTTGTAGCCTTCGGCGCGCACCGCGTGGCTTTCCTTGCGGTACTCGTCGGAATTCTTGCCGACGATCTTGATGCCGGCCACGGGCTCACCATCGGCGTCGAAGATCACGGGCACGTCGAAGGTCACGCGGGCGGCAGGTGCGGACAGGTTGGCGATGTCGAAGCCGACGACGGCCAGGGTTTGCGCGGTGTTCAGGGTTGCTTGGGTAGTGCTCATGGGTAATGCCTTTCGTGGGTTTTGATAAGTGCCCGTGCCGGCCGCCGCGCCCACGAAGGCGACAGCGACCAGTCGGTGCTGGGGTGGCGCTTGCGCCAAAAGAAAGCCCGGTGCGTGGCCGGGCGGGATGATTACAAACTGGTGTCTTGGAACGCCACGGTCGTGGCCTCGTGCTGCGCGTCAGCGCCCTGGTAACGCAAGATGTCGAAGGCGCAAGTGATAATCTTGTTTTTCTCGCCATCATCGACCTTGGCCGAGGTGATCTTGATGCGGCCCATGGCGATCGCCATGACTTCGGCCAGCGGCGCCGTGCTGGCCGCCATGGCGTAGGCCAGCGGCAGTTCGACCTCCTGTTTGAAGTAATCGATATAGGCCGAATCCTGCATCAGGACCGTGAACTGGCCGCTGCCCAGCACTTTGCCGCGCGAGGCGGCCGTGGCAAACTTCGAGCCGATCACGGGGTCGATCTTGACTTGGCCGTCCAGCGACAGCGACATGCCCGTGCAGATTTGCGACGGGATGCCAGCGACCGACAGCATCGCAGTGGCGCCGGAGAACTTGCCGGTGCCGGGCGTGGATGCTGGCGCCGCGAAATACGCCGCAGGCGTGGTCGGGCCTTCCAGCTTGCCCATCAGGGTGAAGTCCAGGCTCGTGATGCCGTTCGGCTGCACAGCGATGTCGACCTTGCTCACCAGCTGGTCGATGAAGCAGCGGTTGACGGCAATGCCAGGATCCTGAACTTCTGCGGTGAACCAGTCGGTGGTATGGCCGGTCAGCGGCGTGAAGGAGCGCTTGCCGGATGCCGTCACGGTCACCGGATCGCCCTCCACCTTCGCCGTCATGGCGCTACCGTCCATGAACTGGCCCGTCAGCTTCAGCGCGGTGGCCGAGGTGACGAAGAAGTTCTTGGCATTGTTGGCCGCGCCGGTGGTCAGGAAGCCGCCGATGCGCACGACAGTGCCGGCGCGGTGGCCGTCAGCCAGGAACGAGCCAGCGCTGCGCGTCAGGCCCGTAGCACCCGATGCGATGGTGTTTTGCGCTGCGGTGACGCCGCCAGCAGTGAAGTCGCGGCGCAGCAGCGCGGCCAGCAGCGCGGCGTAGGTGCCGCAGCTGGCTTCGCCCTTGATGGCGCCGGAGGTACGGAAGTTGCCCAGGCGCGTATCGCTTTGCTGCTGGCTTGGGTCGATCTCATTGCTCGAGTACTTGTCGGCGTCCGTGTCGAACGTCGCGGTCACGCGCGGATAGAGGCGGCCGGCGGCGGCCAGCGCCTTCGTGCCTTCCGCAGGCTGTTTGGCGATAACGAGCAGGCTGTCGATGCCGTTTGCAGTGGTCATGGTGTGGAGTGCCTTTCTTTGGTCGAAAAAAAAGACCGCCGAGGCGATCTGTGTGGGTTGATGCGGGTTACAGGTTGCAGAACCAGCGAATCTTGACCGGGACCATCCAGCGGTCGCCGTCCTCGCGGCCGTCGGCGATTTCAGGCGTGCGCTCAATCTGCACGGTCACATCGCCCTTCGTGAAGCTTGCGCCGCGGCGGAACAGCTCCTTGATAATTTCAGCGCGCGCGCCGGCGGCTGCGGTGCCCTGCCCTGGCGGATACAGCAAGCTGACCTGGAAGATGCCGCGCTCCTGGCGCGAGCCGTCGCCCATGGAATGGTTGTTTGGTTCCGCTGGCAGCAGGTAGGCGGCTTGATACGGTCGGCCGGTGACTGGTGTGTATGGCACGTTCTGCCATGCCGTGTCGATGGCCGGCGCGAGGCTGGCCAGCGCTGCTTCCAGCGCCGCGCGTATTGTTGGTTGACTCATAATTTGTAGCTCGAATAGCCTTGGGCGAACTCGCTTGCGGTGGTGCCGTCGCGCACGCCGTTCACAGCATTGTCCACAATGGTGCGAAATTCCACGACCGTCAGCATTACCACGCCGACGGGCGCCTGGCGGGACCAACCTTCCTCAATGCGCTTCGCATAAGGCAGGTTATTCACGAGATAGATCACGTCGCCCGCCTTCGCCGCACTGATCGTGCTGCCGTGCGCGGCAATCGTCGCGCTGCCGTCCTTGTCGATCAGGTCGCGCACTCCGGCGGACGGCGAGCCGATGGAAAGCTGCCAGTTGGCGCGGAAGCGGCCACCAGCGTAACCAGGCGGCGGCTTATGCTTCCAGTATTTGGCGTCACCGACCGGCGAACGCTGTACCAGCTTGTTGTCGACCTTCATGGTGATTGCACGTGTGACCAGGTCCACATTGCCTTTTGTCTTGGCGATGAATTCGGCGATTTGCATGGAAAACGACATACTGGCCATCAAAGCCCCCTGATTTGCAACGTGTGCAGCACGGCCACGTCGACCGGCGCAGTAGTTTCGATGCTCTTCACCGTGTAGCTGGCGCCGCCGAACAGCACTAGGTCGGCCGCTGTCGGCGCCGGCATGGCCTGGCCATTGCGCTGCAGCGGCGACAGCAGTAGCTTCTGGTCGCCAGCTTGGATCAGCGTGCCATCGATGTTCTCGGCCTCGTAGGCGATCTTGACGCCCGTGCCTTCGTAGTCGGTGGTGGTAATGGGCGCCGTGCCCAGGTCTGGATCATATGGGCCGGTGACGACCTGGCGCAGCACCACGATGCCGCCCTTGCGGCGCAGGGACTGGTCGGCGCGCGCAGCGGTCTTGCTGTAGTCGCTCATAGCCTATGGCGCTTTCAAGTAGTCATACGGCGGCGTCTCCACGAAGCGCACGGCCTTGATCGTGGTCTTGCCGTCGATCAGGGCACGCAGCACGCGATGCCAGCCGTCCATGATGAAACCCTGCTGGCACAGAATGATCGGGTATTCGGTGTTGACGTCCAACGCGCGGCGCACGTGGTGCGCGATACCGTAGGCTGAGCCGACGGGAGTCCAGACCTCGGTGCCAGAGTAGATCGCCGCCAGCGGCAAATCGAACGGTTCCAGATCCTTGGCGCGCGCGATCAGGTTTGTGACGGTCCATACCTTTCCATCGGAACTGTAGGTGTTATCGGCGACGAAACAGCCGTCGATCTTCACTGCCGGGTATGCGCTCATCCTCGTGTCACCTTGATCGAATTGCCGCCGCCGGCCGAGCCGAAGTAAGGCGCCAGCAGCGCGTCGACGGCCACGAAGCGTTCGCGCGCGTCCGTAGTGTTCTGGAAGTACTCGGTATCGATCGGCCCCACCTTGTCGCGCTTAATGGCGTTCGAGCCGGTGTCGAGGTCGGGCAGCAGATCCTCGCCGCTGCCGGCGCGCACGGCCAGGTCGATACAGGCATTGACCACGTCCGTCGGAACGCTGGTGCTCGGCACCGTGAAGCCATCGACACCCACGCCGTAGCGCGGCCAGTCCAGCGCCTGGCGCTGACAGACGCGACGGCCGGCCCAACGCATGCGGTAGGTGGCCATGAAGATCATGGCCTTGCGCAGCGCGATTTCCTTGTCAGTCTCGGCCAGCGCAGCCCAGGCGGTTGAACCCAGGCTGACACAGCGCACGTCTGCTGCGGCGATGCTGGCGTAGGATTCGGCGTCAGGCAGGCCTGCGCCGGTTTCGATTATGAGCATGCGTGTCCTGATTGGGGAATGCCGTCGTGCGGCGGGAGGTATTGACCCGTATTTATGCCTTGGCGGCTTTGCCTGGCTTTTCGGTCGAGGCAGCAGTGGCGGCCGGCGGCGGAGCGGTGGCAGTGGTGGCAGTGGCGGTATCGTTGGCAACCTGCATGCGTGCAGCTTCGTCGCGCAGGCGCAGCGCTTCGACTTCGTTGGTAACGCCTTGGGCCTCGATGCGCTCTTTCGCTTCGGCCAGGCGCTGCTCACGCTCATCCAGTGCGCGTTCGCGCTCCAGCAGTTGATCGTGCGCGGCCAACAGCTCGGCCATCGTTGGCACGCGCTCGGTTGGTGCGCCCAGGTCTTGATCGCCGTACAGTTCGTGCACGTCGGGGTTGAAGTTGGCCCGGTCAATGATGACGAAAGGGCCTTGACTGGCCGGATCGGTGGAAACAATTTTGATGGTCATGATGAATTCCAGGTGAGGCCCGGCTGCACCACAGTGATGGCCGGGCCAGGTTGATGGTTAGCCGTGCAGGATGCCGATGAATTCATCCTTGACCGAGCCGCAGCCCCATGCCAGCGCCACTTCGTATTGCATCTGGCGGTACTGGGCGTACATGCTGATCTCGAAGGTCAGTCCGGTCAACGGGTCGGTGACGAGCATGCGGTCGACGGCCGAGTCGCCCTGCTTCGGCAACGCCGGCGCACGCGTTGCCAGTTGAATGGCCGAACGGGCAAAGAACATATTGCGGAAGCCCGACGCGGCGACGGTGATGGAAGTGGCGGCAGCCGGAATGGCTTTCAGCAGGCCTGGTGCTGCGAGGGTGATCGTGCCGCCGTTCGAGACATCGCCATCGCCGCTCGACACGACGTACTGATTGGTATCGCCAGCGAAGGTGATGGTGTCGCCAGCCAGTGAAGTGCCGGTACCAGCTGCCGCCAGGGTGATGACAGTGGCGCCAACTGCATAGCCTGCGGCATTGGTGGTTGCAGCGGCGGCGGTGCCTTTGGCATGCAGTTTGATGCCCGAGCTGTTGCGCAGTGCAAAGCCCTGCAGGCGGTCAGTCATGCCGTTTCGCAGCATATCTTCACGGCCAGCTTCGTTCACCTTGAACAGACCCGATTGTTTGCCGCGCAGGTTGACCATGGCGGCCGAGCCCAGCACCAACTGGAAGTCGAGGCCTTGAGCGCCATTCTCTTCCAGGATGCGCAGCGCGCCAGCAGTGTCGGTCAGGTCGCCGGCAGTAGCGAACGGGGCAACGCTGGCAGTGCCACAAGCGCGGGATGCTTTGACATACAGCGCGGCCAAGTCGCTCTCGACTTCGTTCACCAGGGTACGCATGGCCTGCGAAATCTGATCACGCAGGATCACGTTATAGCTCGCGCCATTGTTATCCAAGGCAAGTTGCTCTTCGCCGTTCCAACGGATCGGGACGCGGCGCGCCTTGGTGATGACCACGCCCTTTTTGCCGATGTTCTGGTCGCCGTCATTGGGCGGCGTCACCGCTGGAGCGATATCAGTAGCAACCGCAGCAGGCGCGACTGGCGACGTAACCTCCTGGCCGACCGCTGCTCGGGTAAAGTTCATATCTGCGGAAACTGCCGGGATGAAGCCGACCAACTCGCGCGCAACCTGATCCGAAGCGCTGTAGATGGTGGTGATCAGGCCGCTCAGCGAATTGGCGCCCATGATAACGCCGGTGCGCGCGGCGTAGTTGGTGATGTGGCGATATGCCAGTTCGACCAGCACGCGACCGGCGAAATCGGCTTTTTCCGGCACGGCCACCAACATCTCGACGGCCTTGTGGGCAATCGCGGTGGCCGCCGACGCGGTGAAAGACAGGGCCATAGCGCACAGAGCCATGACCGACAGCAAGGTTTTCTTCATGGTAAAGCCTTTAAAAGTTGGTGATTTGGAATTTTTAAAACAGACAGGCCATCCAGCCCAAAGCACCAACCCCCATCCAGGCGTTGGCTATGCGTTGCGGTACTGCGGAAATGGAAAGAGTCAGCGTGGCGCCGACCTTCGCATAATGTCGGGCAATTAATCGGTAACAGCACCGCCGCCCTTGGCAAATTCCGCCTTGGCGGCCGGCGTTGCTGCATCGAAAGCCGCGCGCGTCATAGATTTGCCTGCGCTAGCGCCTGCGGCACCGCCCGTGGCGCCGCCACCGGAGGCGCCGGAGCCCTTGAGAATCTGATCCTTAAATGGGCAGGCTTGCACCAACTGCGCCAGGCCTTCGTCGAAGTCGGCGATTTCACCAGGACGAGTAGGCGAGAAGATTTTGTTGCCGGCGGCGTCATACGGGACAGTCTTGCCGTCCTCGACTTTGAAGTTGTTGCCGAAATAGGCTTTTGCCATCTCGGTAGGGATGGCCAGGCGCATCGGGTGCTTATCGTCGGTGAACAGCTTCGAGCTGGCGAAGCCGCCGCCGATCATGTGGGTGTTCAGTTCGCTGGTGCGCTTTTCCAGCTGCGCGGTCAGTTCCTGCAGCTGCGTGGCGCTCGCCTTGGCCTGCGCAGCGACCTGCTCTTGCGCGGTCTTCGCGGCTGCATCTTGGATTTCCTTGACCTGCGCAGCTGTCTTCAGTTCGCCGGAGCTGAGGCTCTTCACGGTGTTCAGTGCTGCCAGGGCGGCCACGCCATCTTCGATGCCATCGAACGCCTTCAGGCGCAGCTCGGCAGCCTCCTTCGCCTCGCGGTGCGTCTTGGCCTCGCCGTTCAGGCGGGTGATCGTGCCCAGCGTGGTATCCGCGTCGAATGGCGCTTCGGTACCGTTCGGGTGAATGAAGATCGGCAACTTCTTCTCGCCGTCGATGGCAATGGTTCCGTCTGCGTTGTATTTGAATGGCATGGTCGTTCTTTCCGGGCATCCGCCCTATCGTTGGCCTTCCGGCCGTGCACCGCGTCGCGTCCGCTTGCGGCAATAAAAAAGCCGCCTGGTTGCCCAGGCGGCGAATGAAAAAATAGAAACTATTGCATTAATACTTGGATAAGTTTTGCAGTAAATCCTATCGCGCTTCCCATCAATGCAAATACTGGAGCCTCACTTTCCACCAAGCGTTGTAAAAATAAAAGCAGGGAAATATGAAAACTTCGTAACATAAAAGAAACGAGGAAAACAAACATTAATCCGCATCTTATGGCCGTCGGAGCTAAAGATATTAATAGTCCATTATATCTAACAAGCTCTCCAAAAGTTGGGGCCGTCTTACTTAAAAGCTCCTTCAAGCGAGATACAAAATTTATATCAGTTAAAATAAAATTTATTATCTGAAAAAGACTTGCTTGCAAACGCCCTTCAAAATAATCAGTACCATAGGAT
>NZ_JBWKYD010000038.1:0-44693 GCF_059423585.1 Janthinobacterium sp. GW460-12-1-14-LB5
GGGCAGCATCAGCATCGGCGGGGCCGCCACTTCGCGCTTGGTGGCCGCCGTGTCCGACAGCAAATACCAGACCAGCGCGGCCAGACCAGCGGCCAGCAGCGCGCCGCCGGCCACGCCGCCCCAGCGGCGCCACCACTGCGCCGCGCCCGACGGTTCCGAGGCGGCCATCTTCATCATGTCGTCACGCTTCACCTTGTGCTCCTCATGCCGGCTTGCCGGTCACCAGGCCCACCTGGTTCAGGTCGATGCGGCGCAGCAAGTCGAGCACTTCGACCACTTTCGCGTATTGCACGGCGGCATCGCCGCGCACGATCACGGGAAAATCGGGCGTCAGGGCCTTTTCCGTGCGCAAGCGCTCTTCCAGCTCGGGCAGGGTGACGGGATAGGCGTCGAGGAAGACCTGGCCCGCGTTGTCGATGGTGATGGCCTTGGTCTTCGGTTTTTCCAGCGCCATGGCCGAACTGGCCTTGGGCAGGTCGACCTTGATGCCCGGAATGCTGGCATTGCTGGTCAAGATGAAGATCACCAGCACCACCAGCAGCACGTCGACGAAGGGCGTAATGTTGATGCCGCCGCTACGCTTGCGGGGGGTAAACTTGGCGGAGGTGGCCATGGTTATGCGCCCCTCACGCCTGTTGCAGCACGGGACGCATCTGGCGTCCGTCGCCCTGCTCTTCAGCCAGGCGCGTGGCAAATTCATCGACGAAGACGGCCATATCGGCGACGATAGCATCAGAACGCGACGACAGCCAGTTGTAACCGAACAGCGCGGGAATCGCCACGCCCAGGCCCGCAGCCGTACACAGCAGCGCTGCCGCCATGCCCGGCGCCACCGAGTTGATGTCCACGGCGCCGGCCATGGCCGCCACGACGAACACCAGCATGATGCCGATCACGGTGCCGAACAGGCCGACATACGGCGCGCCTTCGATGGTGGTCGAGAGCCAGATCATGCGCTTCGACATGCGCTCGCTTTCGCGCACCATCACGCCATCCATGGCGGCGCGGATGGCGCCGATGGTGGCGTTCGAAACGGCGTTCAGGTCGTAGCCGCGGTCGTGGCGGCGGCGCATCTCGTCAATGGCCACGTCATACAGGCGCCACAGCGAGGAATCCGTCTTCACGGAAGCGCTCAGCTTGCCGTTGCGCGCCAGGTGGTCCAGCGGTGCGCCGGCCGCTTCGTGGAACGATTGCATGAATTGCGCATTGGCGCGCGAGATGGCGCCATAGCTGCGGCCCTTGCCGATCATGATGATCCACGACAAGACCATCATCAGGCCCAGCACGCCGACGACGATCCAGGCGTCGAGCGGCATGGCGGCGATGATGAAGCCGAAATGGCTCTTGCCGGCCTGCTGTTCATCGGCGCCAAACACGGCCAGGCGCGATTCGGAACCTTGCGAGACGGCGTCGGCCAGCAGCAGGGCGTCGGGACGGGCCGTGCGCGACAGGCGCAGCTCGTCGATGGCGCCCGTGAAGTTGTTCAGGGTGGAAGTACCGGAAGCGGCCGGCGGCGCATCGGCGCCCACCGAGGCCGCCGTGCTGAACGCCGGCAGAGCGGTGGCCAGCGAGACGGCCGGACGGCCGCCCACGTACAGGGCCACGTTGTTCTTGTCGGCCTTGACGGCCAGGTGCGACCATTGCGCGGCCTGGATAGGCTGGCCCGGCTTGCTGCGCTGACCATTCACCTGCACGAAAGGCACGCCCTGGTCTACGCCGATCAGCAATTCACTGGCGCCATCGCGGCGCGCATACAGTACTTGCTGCGCGCCCAGGCTGTCCGGACGCACCCAGGCGGAAAAGGTGAATGGCGCACCGGCGGCCAGCGCCAGCGAAGGCGAGGCGGGCAGCATCAGGGGCGCCGTGCCCAGGCGGGCACCGGCACCGATGACGGAACCGTCGAGTGCCGGCACGGCCGTCTGGGCATGGTTGCCGTAGGCGGTGCTGTCGCGCGAAGGCACGCCAGGCTCGCTGAAGTGGTACACCAGGCTGTAGTCGGGGTCAAACGTGCGCTGGCCGTTGCCGGAAGCGGGCGCCTTCGGATTGCCGTAGTACATCCACAGCTGCTGCGGCGTACCGGCCGTCAGGGCCGGCACGTCGACCCAGATCAGGGCGATGCCCAGCAGCGGATTGAACTGTTCGATCTGGTGGTTCAGCACCGTTTTATCGTCGCCCGCCACGAAGCGCAGGTCGGCGCCGTTGTCGCTGACGCCTTCGAAGTTGAAGTTGCCCGAATGCAAGCGCAGCAGCACGGGAATGCGGCCGGGATCGCCGCCCACGGCGCCCGCCTTCGGGCCGGCATCGACGGTGACGGGTTTGCGGTAAGCCCAGTCGGGCTGCCACCAGGCATGCGCCAGGCCGGGAACGAGCGTGCCCAGGATCGTGAGCAGAAAAAGAAAACGTTGCATGACAGTGATTCTCCGAAGAAAAGTCTAAAAAAGTGCAGTGCTGTTGAGCTGGCCCGTCAGTAGCTGGCCGACAGGTTGAAATTGATGCGGCGCACGTGTTTGTGCGTGCGCGGGCCATCGCGCAGCGGATACGAAAAATCGATGCGGCCATTCAGGTAGCGCAGGAACTGGAAGCTGCTGCCCACGCCCACGGAGGCCAGGCCGAACAGGTCTTTCTGCTCGATCATCGGATCGCGCAGGCGCAGGCGCGCGCCATCGGCAAACGCATACAGGCGCCAGTTTTCCAGACGGCTGAAATACGTCAGCTGGGGCGTGCGCCATTCGACGGTGCCGGACACGCCGTAGTCGCCCGTCGCCTCGGCCGACAGGTAGCCGCGCACGGAGTTGGCGCCGCCGGCGGCCATCTGCTCGCCCGATACGAGTGCCGCGTCGGCCAGCTGGCCCGACATGCGCCCGTGCAGCTGCGCGCCGCTGCCCAGGGTGTAGGTGGCGTTGGCGTCGCCCTTCAGCACGAGGAAGCTGGGCGAGGCCTTGTAGCGCTTGTTGTCATAGGCGGCGCTGTCGCTGCCGTAGCCGAACGAAGCGCGCGTGCCGGCCACCAGCGACAGGCCCAGGCCGTAGGTTGCCGCCTCCGTCTGCGCAAAGCCGTTGTACGACACGCTCAGGGGCACGTACTTGAGCGGAATATTGCTGCCCGTGCCATTGAGCTTGAGCGCTTCCTGGTTATCCTTGAAGTCGATGCCGGCGGAAAAGCTGTGCCACCAGATGCCGCTGTTGGGCACCGTATAGTTGACTTTCATGCCCAGCGCATGGCCCTTGCCCAGCACGCTGGTGCCGCCCGTGCTGGCCACGTTGCTGTTCGACTGGTAGCCGGTCGCTTCCACGCTCCAGCCCTGCGTGCCGATCGGCGCCACGTACGAGGCGGACCACACCTTGGTCTGGTTCAGGTCGCCCGGCGTGCCGAAAAAGCTGATGGTGGCGCTATGCCCGAGCTGCCACAGGTTGTCGTGGCCGACCGACATGCTGGTACGCAATTTCTTCGTATCGGCGCTGTAATCGTTGTTCAAGCCCACGCTGGCGCGCCACGGGCTGCTGTCGTCGACTTTCAAATCCACGTCCATGGTGCCGGGCAGGCTGCCCTGCTTGACCAACGGCATCACCTGGCGCTTGGGACCGCGGTTCAGGGCCGTCAGCTCCACTTGCGCCTGCGTAAAGTCGGGCACCTTGCCTTCCGTCAAGGCCGGCACTTGCTGGCGCACATCGAGCGGCGAGTTGTATTGCGCGCCGACGACGCGCAAGCGTCCCACCTTCGTTTCGCTCACCTGCAGCACCACCACGCCCTGCTCCACCTGCTGCTCCGGCAAATCCACGTAGACGGACTGGTAGCCGCGGGCTTGATATGCCGCAACGAGGGCGTCGCGCGCCCCTTCCACGTCCTTCAGGGTGCGGCCCGGCCCCAGGAAGGGCGTCACCGCCTCTTCGATGGCACGCGCATCGAGCACGGTATTGCCGCGCACCAGGTATTCCTCGATCGTCACTTGCCGTTCCGGCGCGGCCACGGGGGCCGCCGCCGGGACGGCGTCCTGCGCGCGCGCCATGCCGGGCAGCGCCAGCATGGCCAGGCACAGCATCGTCAAGGCGGTCGCAGGGGCCGCTGGCGGCACGTCCCTGCCCTGTTTTTTCATCTCACGCATCTTCCATTCACCTTAAAATCAAACGGTTGCCCTGTGTTGCGGCGCTGGGCCGGCGTATTGTTTGTTGCTAATGCTGATCTACTGATGCCTAGACAGCCGCCGCGCGCGGCGACTGCCGAATGTCATCAAATGTTCATAAAACTCCGCTCAAGGCTGTAAACCGCGCCGTTCATTCGGCGTGAGCGCCTGCAGCTGCGGCGCCGTCAACGGCCCCGCCCCCAGCACCTGCACCACGCCGGCCGGCTGGTAGCTGGACGCCTGCGGTTCGCCGCCCGTGTGCTTGCCAACACCGGCTTCGTCCGCCTGCTCGTTGCCAAAACCCAACACTTTCACCGTGAACAGCGACGGCTGCGCCTGGCGCGTGGCGGCCCGTTCGCGCTGCAGCACGTCCTGCGCCGCCGTCACGGCTTGCGAGGCGGCCGCGCTGGCATTGCTGAGCGCGCCCACGTTCACCGAGGCGATGGTCGGGATGCCCGTCGACTTGCCCTGCACCTGGATGTTTTCCGCGTTGACCACCTGCAGGGCGGCCAGGTTGACGTTGCCCGAGACGCGGATGCCCGCCTCGCCCGCGTCGATGCTGCCCAGCGGGGCGATCAGGTCGATGTCGCCGGGCGGCACCTCCGGGATCGGGTTCAGGGTGGCGATGCCGGCGCCCGTGTTCGGCGTGGTCGGCGACAAGGTCACCATGCCGATGTCGTCGTAGACCCGGCGCTGCGGCGCAAACACCACGGTGGACTTGGAGCCGCGCCCCGCATTGATGTCGCCCTGCGCCGACCAGGCCAGGATGTTGCCGCCGAAGGTGGTGAAGATGCGGCTCTGGCCCAGCAGGATGCTGTCCCGGGCGTAGATCTGGATTTCACCGGCGCCCTGCGTCAGCACGCCCGAGCCTTCGCCCGGCACGAAGCCGCCATCGACGCCGACCAGGGTCCGTCCGCCCGGCGTCAGGATGTCGATGTTGCCGCCGAAATCGGTGTGGATGCCGGCATCGGCCAGGTCGAACACCGGCGCGTGGGTGTCGCCCAAACGCACATACTGCTCACGCGTCAGGTAATTGACGCCCTTGCGCGGCCGCTTGGTGCTGCCGCCTGAGGCGCCGTCCAGATAGTAGGTGGCGCCGCTGAACATGGTCAGGTCGCCCGCATAGGTCACGGGCTTGCCCTGCGCATCCTTGCTCGGGAACAAGGTGGCGATGGCTTCGCGACCGCGCAGGTAGCTGCCTTCGCGCACGCCGCCCGCTGCCGTGTACTCGCGCCCGCCAGCCTTGAGTTCGGCGAAATACACGTTGCGCAGGAAGACGCGCTGCTGTTCGGCCGGCAAGGCCGCGAAAAACTTGCGCGCATCCATGCTGGCGGCATCGAAGGTCAGCCCGGCGCCATTGCGCTGTCCGTCGCCATAACGGGTTTCCAGCCAGTTGACCAGGTGCAACTGGCTCGACAGGCCGTATTCGCGCTGCAGGTCGCGCCTGGCGCCGCCGCTGGCGCTGGCCTGGAGAGACTTGTCGAGCTCGCCTTGGCGCGCCGCCAGGAAGGCGGGCGCGCCCGCCGCGTCGCCGCTGTAGCCGAATTCCGCGCGCAACCAGTCGGCCAGGCCCAGGCGGCCGCCATACACGGCCACCGCTTTGCCGGGCTGGTCGGCCAGCGGCTTGCCTGGATCGATCAGGTTGGCAGCGTCGAGATAGCGCGCGGCAAAGGCGTCATAGTTGGGGCCATGCGCCCCGACCCCGGCCGCCACCGCGATGCTGGCGCCGCTGCTGCGGTCGCCAGCCGTGATATGCGTCACCGCGCCGATACTCTTCAGTTCGGCCTTGTCGGCCATGTCGATATCGCGCCCGGCCGTCACTTCCAGCGTGCCCGGACCGCCCACGTAGAACGTGCCGTAGCGGATGTCGCGGCCGGCACGCACGACCGATACCTCGTCCGGATTGTTGTGCAGTATCAAATTGCCGCGCGCCGAACCGACAAAGTTTTCCGTCGGCCGCAGCGGCAGCGACGGATTGGCGTACGCTATCTCAGACGTCCAGCCCAGCAATCCCTGTGGCGTGGCTTCGACCAGCCCCAGCGCCGTGCCGGAGTTGACGATATCGCGGCCGGCACGGATATCGACGGGACCGGCGCCCTCGTACCAGGTGCTGTGGCTGGCCGCATTGCCGCCGCCGCGCGTGATGATGGAACCGGTGCGCAAGCCGATGATGTCGCCCGCCAGCGCGTAATAGCGCGCCGGCAGCTGGTCTTGCACCGCGTAGCCCGAGGCGGTGGGCGGCGTCAGCGTGAACAGCGGATAACGCTGCGGTGAAGCGCCCGCTTCGCGCGACGCGAACAGCACGCTGGGCGCCTGTGCCTCCTGGTTGACGTTATGCGTGTACATGTCGCCATACGCGGTGGTGCCGGAAACGCCCGCGAAACCGGGATTGAACGGGCTTGGCAGCGCGGTCGGATCGGCGCCCGACGCCGTCACCGTATAGGCGCCGGCGTAGATCGAATCGGCGGCCAGCAATTCCAGCTGCCCCGGCGTGCGGCGGGTGAAATGCGCATTGACCGGCGATGGTGCCAGCAGCAGGCCGGTGGCCGGCCGCGCCGGCGCATTAGTGCTGGTGTCCATATCCCTCGCCCCTTGGGCGGAGTTGCCGACATACAGGCTGCCGCTGGCGGCCACGGCGCGCAATTGCGACGGCATCACGAAACGCCCGCCGCTGGAAGCCTGATTGCCGCTGGCGCGGTCGTCGCTCCAGGCCGTGGACGGCGTCAGGTTGCCGCCCGCGCTGAACAGGTCGATGGCGGTCGACGGCGTCCACAGCGAGAACCAGCTGTAGCCCTCGCCGTCCTGCGCCACGCCCTTCGCGGTGAACGGCGTGCCGTTGTTGATCTGGGTGACGCGGCCGGCGTCGCCCACGCCGCCCAGCACCAGGTCGCCGCGCGCATCGATGCGCACGCCGGAGTCGCCCGGCACCACCACCGGCCCGCCGCCCGCGATGGACGAGGTGGCCGTGTAGACCTGATAGGCGCGCGACTCCTGGCTGTCGCCCATGTCGAAGCGCAGCTCGATGCCGCCCACCGATCCCGCCTCCATGCGCAAGGCGCCGCGCAGGTTGACGAAGGTGCTATTGAGGTCGCCACGCGTGCCGGAAAAACGGGTATCCGGCGTGATCTCGCCGATCGTGTCGGCAAACGAGCGCACCTCGGCCACCGGATTGAGGCCGCCGCCAATGCGCACGTCGAGATCGCCGCCGCCCGTGAGCGTAAGCACGGAACCGTCGGCCGATACCCGGCCGGTGCTGGCCACCGCCAGGTTCAGGCCCTGGCTGCGCGAGACGAATTTCGCGCCTGGATCGGTACGCGGCGACAACATACCGGCGGCCCTGCCCGCCTCGAGTACCAGGTTGCCGCCGCCCAGGGTGCCGATGCCGGTAAAGCCGGTCATCACGGGCTGGGTCTCGTACAGGAAGTTCGTGCCAAGACCGCCAGCGACATAACTGCCAAAGTTGATCCACCAGGCGGTGGGCACGCCATCGCCCTGGGCGACCGCGCTGCCGGTGCCCTGGCGCCACAGCCAGGTGCCGACGGCGCTGCTGTCCTGCTGCGGACGCAAATAGCCCACATCGTCGGGACGACGCTCCGTGGTGTAGCCGCCACCCACCAGGTCGCCGGTGACGTCGCCCTGCGCGCGCACCAGCACGTTGCCGCCATGCTCGGGATACCAGGCCTGGTACAGGCTTTGCGCGCCACCATCGACGTAGGGCTTGAAGGCGTCGCCATCGGGGCCGAGGATGGAACCCTTGCGATCGGCCGCGCGCGGCAGCCGGTAAGCCGCCGCCACGTTGGCCGCCTGGGTACCGGCCGTGTACACGCCGTACGGCGAATTCTGGCTGAAGTTGCCGCCAGCAAGGAGGTCGAGGTCGCCCGTGCCCGTGCGCAGCACGCTGAACAGCTGTTGCCGCGCAGGCAGGGCTACCATCGGGAAACTGGCGCCTTCGGGCAGCCAGGTCACCAGATCGCCCACATCCGGGCCGAAATTATTGTATTCCAGCAAGGCTTCCACGCTAGTAAATTCGGCGAGATTAACCAGCGTGCCGGGAGGATAGCCGAACATCTCCGAGTTGCCCATCCAGTAGAAATTGCCCGCCACGCCGTCGATCGGCGGCGCCGCCACCTTCGGCAGACTGAGCCCCAGGACCGCGCCGTAGTGGTGGTCGGCCAGCAGCAGACTGCGGTTGTCGCCCATGGGGCGCAGCGCGCGGCTATCGGCCGCCTGCATATCGGCACCGGCCACCAGGCGCATCGACCACGACTGCGAACCGCTGACCAGCATCGGCGCCAGCGCCCAGTTGCGGCCCTGGTTGCCGTCGGCATCGGCCGGACGCAGGGCCACCGAATCAGCGCCGCCAGGCAGCCGCACCCAGGTTTCGCTCGGCACCAGCGCGCCCTTGCGCAGCTGCAGTTCGCCGGCCAGCGCCACGCCATTGGCAGGCGTATCGGGGGTGCCATCGCCATCGTAGTCGGGGCTCGGCGTGTCCCTGACCGCGCCCACCGGGTACGGCAGCGGTACGCCGCCGGGCCAGGTCATGGCCGCCACGGACATTCCCACGGGCAAGCGGGTGCCGGCATCGAGCCGCGTGCCGCTGCCCAGCGTGACGGCCTTCGCCAGCACGGTGCCCGCCGCATACACGATATCGCCGGCGGCATTGCGCACGGCGCCGCCCAGCACCGTGCCGGCCGGCAATTCCACGGCGGCAGTCAGGGTGGCTTGCGACGGCAGCGCCGTGCCCGCCCGCAAGCTCATCGGTTTCATCGGCAGGTCGTAGTTCAGGGTGCGGCCGGACTGGAAGAAGGTGTCGTCGGCCAGCGTGACCAGCTGGCCATGCGGCACGATGACGTCGGCGCCGAACGGCACCCGGCCCTTGGCCAGCATCCAGCCCTTGTCGTCCGGCGTGACCGGCAAGGCCTTGCCATCGAAGCCGTCATTGATGCTGCCGAAGACGTTCAGGTTGCCGCCGGCGCGCAGCACCAGCGCGCCCGCTTCGCCGGAGCCGGCCACGCCGGTCTTCTGCGTGTGCGGATTGACGCTGGCGTAGCGGTGGCCCGACAGGTCGATGTCGCCATCGACATGCAGGTCGCCGTCCGGCGTGGCGCTGAGGATGGCCACGCCCGGACGCAGGTGGAAGGCGTCCTTGTAGTTGCGCAGGCCGGACAGGCGGCCGTTCATCAGTCCGTCGTTGGCCAGGGCGCCCTTCATGAAATCGACGCTATCGTCGTGCTTGCGGTCCAGGTAAGCCTGGTCGATGACCTGGTAAGGGCGGCCGTCGGCCGTCGTTTCCGTGCCCGGGCGGGCGTCCGTGTACGACCAGAAACCGTTGACCGTGATGGCGCGGGCGCCGTCGATGGCCAGCGGACCGGCCGCATCGATGGCGACGTCGTTGCCGGTGGCGCCGCCGAGGCGCCGGGCGCTCAGTTCCAGCGTGCCCAGCGAGGCGATGCGCTCGGCCTTGCCGGCCGTGCCGGCGCGCAAGTCCATGCGCGCGCCGGTATCGAGCACCAGGCGGCCGCTGCCGGCATCGATGTCGATCACGGCGCGGTTGGGCGCCTCGATCACCTGGCCGTAGCTGTCGACCCGCAGCACGCTGCCGTGGGCGTCGAGCAGCGCGCTGCCGGCCACGCTGACGCCGTCGCGCGCGGCCAGGCGGATGCTGCCCACCTGCTCGCCGCTGGCGTCGACGGTGCCGTTGACGGCCAGACGGCCGCCATCCACCGAAACCGTGATTTCGCGCGCCTTCAATTCATTCTCCAGCACCAGGTCGCCCTGCTTGAGCTGGAAGCTGCGGCTGCCGAACACGCCGCCCTTGCTCAGGCGCTGGTTCAAGCCCTTGAAATCCTCGATATGCTGGCCGCGCACGTCGAGGCCGCCCGCCGCGAACGGCACGTCGGTGCCGCCCGCGTCGTAGTGGCCGCTGCTGCCGCCGGTGATGCTGCCCAGCAACGCCACGCTGCCCGCCTGCGCGTCCAGCGCGGTGGCGGTGAGCTTGCCGGCGCGGTTGGAGACAGCCGAGAAATCGATGCTGGACGCGGCCGCCTGGCGCACGTCGCCGTGGCGGCTGTCGAGCACCACGTCGCCGCCCCAGCTGTACTTGGGCACGCCGTTGAAATCGATCTTGCGGCCGGCCAGGTCGAGCCGGGCACCGTCGCCCAGCACCACGTCTTGCTCAGCGGACACGCTGAGCTTGCCGCTTGGCAACAGCACGGCCGTGTCGAGCGTCACGCTGCGCCCGTCCAGCGCCACTTCGGCGCCCAGTGCGCCGGCCAGCGCGGCCGCATCCGGGGCGGTGGCGGCCGCGCCGGACGGCCTGGCGACATGGATGTCGCCGCCCGCCTTGATCTTGTTGACGGAGCCGGCGGCGCCCGTGAGCAGCGCCGTGTTCAGCGCCAGGTTGCCGCCGCTGCGCAGATAGCCCTTGCTGGCCGTATCCCAGCCGCTTTGCGACTGGTACACCGACAGCGAACCCGTATGGTTGGCGGTGATGCGCTCGCTGGCATTGATGGCGACATCGGCAAAGCCGAGGATCAGGCGATCCATGCCGTGAATGGTGTCGGGCCGGCTGTTCGGGCCATAGCCGAACTCGACCTGGCGGGCGTCGACCTGCAGGCGTCCGCTGCCGCCGCCGGCACCGCCGCTGGCGACCAGGCCGGGCGCCGTCGTGGCGCCGTTCCATACCAGCACATCGGTCTTGATGCGCGCCACGGCGTCGCTGCCGCCGGCGCCGTAGATCGCCGGGGTGCCGATCACCAGCCGTTCCAGCGACGATTTTCCCGTGCTCGCATTGATGGTCGACAATTCGACGCTGTCATAGAAATTGATGGCGTCGCGCGCCGTCAGCGCCAGGCTTTCCAGCGCCGGCGCGCCCGCGCTGGCGTCGCCGCGCAGCAGGCGGTCGAGGATGCCCTGGTTCAGGGTCAGTCCGGCCGGCAACGCGTCGCGCGCAGCCATGGCGGCCAGCGACGCTTCGCTGCCCACATTGATGCCGCCCACGGCCAGCACCAGGTTGCGCGTGCCGTAGGTGGTGGCGTCGCGCAGGTTGAAGCTCTGGTCGGTGGCGGCGACAATGCTGCCTTCCGAATACAGCGGCGTGCTGCCGCTGCACACGGCGCCCGCCGCGCAGGCGCCGATGTCGATGCGGCCCGGTCCGGATCGCGGATCGGTACTCACGCCGGGCGCCAGCATGTCCAGCCGGCCATTCGACACGGCCAGCACGCTGGACTTGCCCGGCGCATACACATAGCCGTTGCCCGAATCCCAGGCGGCGGCGCCACGGCCCAGGGTATTGATGCCGCCCCCCTGCTCGATGACGATGCCGCCTGCCTTGCTATTGGTCACCAGGAACACTTCGCCAGCCTTGAGCACGGCGCCGTCGCGCACCACGATGTTATCGACGCCGCCCTGGAACTGGGCGATATTGGCTTGCTGGTTGCCGTTGGTGCTGCTGTAGTTGACGGTAGGCAAACCGCCGATGCCCAGGCGCGGGGCGCCGATGGCGTTCAGGGCGTCGACCCGCACCGCCATGCCCTTGAAGTCGACGGTGGGCGCGCTGGCGCCGCCGATAATTTCGTAGTTCTTGCCGGAGCCGCCCAGCAGCAGCGCGCTGCCGCCGAAACCGTCCTTGCCTGGCGTGTAGTTGGTCGTGCCGGCAAAGCGCAGCGCATCTTGCATCACGCCCGTGCCGCCAGCACCCGCATTGGACTGCACCAGTTCAATGTGCAGCGCCTTGGCGTCGCGTTCGAGCAGCGGCCGCGGCACGCCGTCGCGCACCGCCTGCGCCAGCGCGAATGCGCCGTAGCTCGTTTCATTGTATTGCGAATAGCTGCGCAGCACGTCGGCCGGCGTCAATACCGCCTGCGATGGCAGCGCCGCGCGCCGGTCGGTATTGCTGGTGCCCAGCTGCACTGCGGTGGCAAACGAGCCGTTGCGCATGGCCGTGGCCGACCCGACGGGCAAGCCGCCGGCGGCCAGGCCGTTCAATTCCACCCGGAACGCGCCGGGCAGCAGCGCAAAGCTCGACGGCAGCAAGGTATAGGTGCCGGCGGCCAGGCCCGGCACGCCGGCGCCGATGGTGATCTGGCGCCCCAGCGCCGGATCGCCGGCGCCATTCTCGGCCACGATGGGCGCATACCCCGGCTGCGCGCCCGGAACGATGGCGTAGACGGGATTGGTGGCCAGGCCCGGCAGCACGAAGCTGCCTTTGCCGGACGTCTGCACCAGCGGGTTGAGGCGGGCGTCCGTCGAGCCGCCGCGTCCGGCCAGGAAGGCCGCGCCGGTCAGGGTGCCGCCGCCTGACAGGTCAAGCACGGCGCCGGCGCGCACATCGACGTGTTTGCCGGTGAGCACGACGGCCGGGTCATTGCCCACGCCCTTGTACACGACGTCGACGCCGTCCATCATGTAGCTCAGGCCATCGAGCGAGCCGCCGTACGGCATCACCAGGCCGTTGGCGCTGACCGACGTCACGCTGCCAGGCAGCAGATTGGTGTGGCCGGTCACTGCGCCATTCGTATTCTGGCCCAGCGTGATTTTGCCCAGCGGCGCGCGCACCACGCCCCCCTGGTTCACCATGCCGGCACTCAGTTCAAGCGAACCGAACACCGAGTAGGGCAGGGCCGGCAACGGCGCGGCAGGGTCGCCGCTGCGCTCGATGGTCAGCCTGCGGGCCGGATCGAACTCGGTCGCCAATTGCCCGAATTCGTTGATCACGTTACGTTTGCCCACCTCCACCTTGCCGGTAGCGCCGCTCACCGGATAGATTTGCGCGCCCGCCAGGGTCAGATTGCCGGGCGTGTACAGCGCGGCCGCCGTGCGCATGCGGATGTCGCCGCTCGAACGCAGCGCCAGCTCGCCAAAGGCATCGCGCTTGACGTCCAGGTCGGCGGCGGCGTTTTGCCCGATCACGCCGTTGCTGCCGACATTGACGGCATTGGCGAGGTCGATCATCGCGGCATTCAGCGTCAGGCTGGCGTGGTCGTCCACGTTGGGCACGCCCAGCTTGCCGGCGCCGACGCCGCCGTTGCCGGAGCCGCGCACCGGATTGGGCATCAGGTGGTCGTCGCTCTGGGTGCGGCTGGTGCCGGCCAGGCGGATGTAGGGCGCCGCCAGCTTGACTTGCGCGCTGGCGCCGTCGGCATGCCCGGCCAGGGCCAATGCACTGGATGTCAGGCGCAGGCTCTGCCCCAGCGACAGGTCGAGGTTGCCATCAAAACTGATCAAGCCGTTCGACAGCAAGGCCAGGTGGTCGAAGCCGCCGGCGGCCACGCGATCCGCACCGAGGCGGGCCACGCCGTAGCGCAGCGCAGGATCGCTGTCGCCCACCTGCAGGTCGGCGGCCAGGCTGCTTTCGCCCTGCAGGCGCGACAGCACCAGCTCGCGCGGCACGCGCACCGCGTCTTCCACGCCCAGGCCCTTCAAGTCGAGCTTGCCGACGATGCCGTAGTTCGGCGCTTCGAGGTTGAGCGCCAGCGTGCCGCCGGCAGCGCCTGTCCCGCCCGCTGCCGCATGCATGGTGCCGTCAAGCAACAAGCCGCGGAAGGAGCTCAGCGCGATGCTGCCGCCGTCGCTGGCCACCTGCACGCTGCCCTGACCGGGCAAGTCGAGCAAGGCGGCGGCGCCGGACGCTTCCAGGCGCGCGCCGGGGCGCACGATGACAAAGGCGTCGGCCGCCTCGACCTGGGTGGCGTCGAGGTTATGCCTGGCGCCGATCTCGATGGTGCCGCCGGCGCCCACATGGCCATACACGCCGCCCTGGGCGTCGGTGGCGGTGGCCGCCCGTCCGGCCACGTCGAGTACCGCGCGCTCGCCGATCCAGATCGACTGGGCATTGGCGCTGCCGTCTGGACGGTTGATCTCGCCACCGGTGATCAGCATGCCCGGCAACACGGAAATGCGGCCGCCGGCCGCGCTCAGCGTGCCTTCCACGGTGATCTGGCCATTGCCGGTCAGGCTGATGCTCTTGCCGTCATCCACGCGCAGCGTGGCGCCCTGGCCCACCACCAGCGGCGCCTTGGCGCTGCGGGTGCCGGCCGACAGCGCGATATCGGCGCCGGCGCGTTGCTTGAGCACGCCTTTTGCGGCATTTTCCTGCCACAGCGGGGCCAGCCACGGTTGCAGGACGGCGGCGGAATCGGCGCCGGTCGGCAATTGCGCCGCCAGCGCCAGGTCGGCGCGCAGCAAGGGCATGCTGACGTCGATGGTGGCGCCCTGCGCCACCTGCACGCCCTGCTGGCCGTTGATGTTGTAGTGCGCGAAGCCGCGCTGGAACAGCTCGTTGTCCAGCACCAGCAGCGGCTTGACCACCAGGTCCTGCGGCGCACGGTTGCCGGCCAGCAAGCGCTCGCCCGCCTGCAAGGTCACATCAAACGCGAACGCGGTACCGGCGGCCACCCTGGCGTTGAAAGCGGGCACCGGCATGCCGTTCGGGAAGGCGTTGGCCGGCACCAGGTAGCCGGAACCGAGCTTGCCGCGCGCGCCCGTGAGCGTGACGCCGGCCGGCACGGTCATGCCGCTGGTGTAGACGATGCCTTTGCTGTCGGTGATGAAGATGAATTCATAGCTGATCGAGGCGGGCGGCACCACCCAGGCGACCGGCAGGGTGTAGGGGCGCGCCGCGCTGAAATCCGGCAAGTCCAGCAAGGGCTGGCCGGCAGGGACCAGGGTACTCACATAGCTGAAGTCGGCATCAAGTACGGTGCCGGCCTTGATGGTGAAGGCTTCCGCCAAGGTCAGGTGCACAGGGACGGACTGGCCTGCAAGCAACACGCCATTGCCGGCCAGCACGCCGCCGCCCAGCGCCACGCCGGTACCGCTGTCGATGGTCAGCGTGCCGCCGCCGTTGACGCCGTAGCCGCGCAGTTCGCCATCGAGCACCAGCGTCTCCGACTTGACGCCGTTGGGATCGTTCTGATTCGAGCGCAAGCTGATGTCGCCGCCGCGTCCGCCCTTCAGTTTGCCATCGGCCAGCACGGCCGCGCCCGAGGACGTGTCGATCACGCTGCCGGCCGCCAGGTTGACGGTGCCGCTGCTGACCAGCGCCACCGCGCCGCCGTTGACATAGGGCAAGCCGGACGTGTTGCCCGGATCCAGCTTGAGCTGGCTCCACAGGCCGCGCGTGTCGAGCGTCACGCCGGCCGTCACCTCGATGCCCACCTTCGCTCCGGCCGCCGGCGTGGCGACCGGCGTATCGAGCCAGGCGGCGGTGCCGGTGGTCGGCTTGCTGACGATGTCGCCCAGCGCAATGCTGCCGCCGCGCGCCGTCAGCCCGGCGTTGACCTTGACCTGGGGCGCATGCAGCGCGATTTCGCCGCCCGGCGTGACCTGCACCGCCGCATCGACCTCGATGGCGCTGCCGGCGTAGGCCTTGATGCCGCCCAGGTGTTGTGCGTTGAGCCAGCCGGCGTCCAGGTAGGTCTTGCCGACCAGATTCTCGGGCAGCGCGTCTTCGCGCAGGAGATCGCCGGCGCTGGCGCCGCCGGCGCCGATATGGATGGCCTGCAGCAGCGCCGCGGGATTGTCGCGCAGCTGCGCGCTGGCGGCGTCATACACGGGCGCCAGCTGGCCCAGCACCAGCTGGCCGCTACGGGCGGCGGCCAGTTGCGACTGGCGATAGCCGTCGAGGGTGGCGTCGCGCGCATCCTGCTGACGCTCGCCCTGGAATACGCTCGATTCGATCGCGCCTTCGAGCACGGCCGATGTGGTTCCCACCACCACGCGGCCCGCATCGCGGCCCACGGTATAGCCGTTTTCCAGCCGTTGCTGGGCGCCGATCAGGGGATTGGCGAAATTTTCCGTCGTTTCCGCGCCCCAGCGCTGGTGGTGCGCGGCGTAGCCTTGGTACACGCCCGTATACAGCACGTCGCCGGGCGCCGTCGACAGCCTGTACAGCTGGCCATCCTTGCCGCTGAGCCAGCTCTGGCGAATCATGCCCGTCTGGACGTCGAAAGTGCCGCCGGACACGTTGAGCTTAGAGCCGGCCTGGGTCACCAGTTCGCCGCCCTGGAAGGCCACCGTGCCGCCCTGCGCCGCCCATTCGCCGATGCCGTGGCCGCTGGTGTTCAGATAGCCGCTCACTTCGAGCAAGCCGCCGCCCGTGTACCAGCGGTCGGTCGGATAACCGTTGGTGCCGGCCGCCACCCGCACCAGGTCGCGCCGGTCGACCCACAGGTCGGTGCTGTTGAGGGCCTTGCTGTCGCGGTTGCCGGGCGCATCGCGCTGCTCATTGCCCTGCGCATTGATCAGCACGTTGTTCGAAGCCATCGCCACGTTCACGCCGACGGCGCCGGAAACGTCGATGCTGGCGCCGCGCGCCACTTGCGTGCGGCGCGTGGCCAGCGCATTCACCTGGCCGCCGGTGGCCAGGGTCAGCGAGCCGCTGTCGAAGGCGATATCGCCGCCGGAGGCAATCTGGATCAGCGACAGGTCGCGGCGGTTGTAGGCGCCGTCGCTGGGCAGCGCCGAATCCTTGATGAGCGCGTCGCGCTGCACGTCCAGCGCGGTGGCGCCGCTGTCGTCAAGCAGCACCGTGGTAAGGCTGTCAGGGGCCAGCGTGACCAGGCCTTCGCTGCCGTCGGCCTTCAGGTGCACGGTGCCGCGTGTCGTCACGCTGGTGCTGCTGAGCAACACACCGGCCTGCTTCACGTCGCGGCCCGTCAGGGTGACGTCGCCGGTCAGCGCCTGCACCAGACCCGCATTCGTCACCTTGCCAGCGCCGCTTTGCGCGTTGAACTTGACGTCGACCTCGTTGCCGCGGGTGCTAGAAGTCTGGTTGGCGTCCGTCCCCAGCCCCTTGCGGATGACGAAGCTGTCGCCGGCGGCCAGCGTGACTTGACC
Organism: Janthinobacterium sp. GW460-12-1-14-LB5; assembly: GCF_059423585.1. Classification (NCBI taxonomy): domain Bacteria; kingdom Pseudomonadati; phylum Pseudomonadota; class Betaproteobacteria; order Burkholderiales; family Oxalobacteraceae; genus Janthinobacterium; species Janthinobacterium sp. GW460-12-1-14-LB5. The sequence continues at coordinate 16,958 of NZ_JBWKYD010000038.1, forward strand.
GTTCGGCGCCGACAGGCTGCCGCCGTTATGCACTTCGCGGCCGGCCAGCAGCACGTAGCCGCCGCCTTCCGTCACCGTCTGCGGCTTGCGCGTGCCGATCTGCGCGCCGGCCTGCACCACCACGTCGGCCGTGGCGTTGGCGTGCGTGACCACGCTGCCGTTGAGCACCAGGTCATTGGCCAGCGTGGGCTTGAAGCCCGAGCCCTGCGTTTCGCTGTAAATACCCTTGCGGAATTGACTGTCGCTCATGCCCACGGCGGCGGCCACCAGGCTGCGCGTGTCGACCTGGCTGCTGCCCGTAAACACGATGCCGTTGCGGTTGACCAGCATGACCGTGCCGTCGGCCTTGATCTGGCCACGCACCTGGCTGGGACGGGCCAGCGGATCGTTGACGCGGTTGAGTACGGACCAGTTCGCCAACTGGTCAAATTGCAGGGTGGTATTCTGGCCGATATTGAACGTTTCCCAGTTCAGGATCGCCTTGTCGGCCGTCTGCTTGACGGTCACGACGGTCTTGCCGTCGGCCTGCGCCTGCGTGGGGCCATTCGCATTGAACCAGCCGGCCGTCAGGCTGTTGCTGTCGACTTTCAAGCCGCCTTCGGCCAGGCCTTCCGGTACCTTCGAGCCGGCGGCGATGGCCGCCTGGCGCGCCGCCTGCTGGGCCGCCTGCTGCACGGCGATGGCGCGCGCGGCCAGTTGCAGATTGTTCAGCGAACTTTGCAGCTGCGCATTGGCTTTTTGCTGCTGCGCCTGCTTATTGTCCGTCGCGATGATCGGCTGGCCATTCGGCAAGCGTCCCGAACTGGCGGCAGCACCCTGGTTGGCGCCCTTGCCCGCAAACCAGGCGCCGCTGAACGGCTGCTGCGCCTGCGCGCCGCCCGCCTGCAGCAGCATGGCGATGGCCAGCGCCAGCGGTTTCAATCGCACCGGGCGACCGCTCCGGTTGCCCGCCATGGCGGAGGAGGATGCGTGTTTCGTGACCGACTTGCTTCGCTGCATGGCGACATTCCCTTTTCATGTTCCGTTGCTGACCGATATCGCGAGGCGGCGCGCACCACGCACGAGGGCGGGCGGCAAGCACTGATTCGCGGCTTCCAGCAGCATTGACAGGGAACAAGGTCCGGGACTGCAAAAGGTCATCAAAATGTCATAATTGGCGAGATGCCATCGGCGTGCATCGCTAGCCAAACAGCACGATGCCGCCCGGCAAACGCGTCACGCGCGCGCCGTACGCGTCCTGGATCAGGGCGATCACGTCATCGAGGCGGTCGAGCGAAAAGCTCGCTTGCACACGCGTCAGTTTCAAGGCGTCGCCATTGAGGATCAGCTTGCCGGGACGGTAGCGGTTCACCTCGTCCACCACCTCGGCCAACGTGCTTTGCTTGAACACCAGCAGCCGGTGGCGCCAGGCGCTGACGTCGCTTTTTGCCACCGCGCGGGCGATGCCGAAATGCTCGGGCCGGTAGCGCAGCTGCTGGCCGGCCGCCAGCTCCGCATCGTTGCCGGCCTGCGCCACGCGCAAGCGGCCCGCCAGGCACGTCACGCACACTTCCTGGCCAAACAGGCGGATATTGAAGCGCGCGCTGCCGGCCGACACCATGCCATCGCCCGCCTGCACGCGCACGCGCGCCGCGCCGCGCAAGCCGGCCTGGAATTCCGCCTCGCCCGCCAGCAGCACCAGCGACGCGGCGCCGTCCTGCACGGGCGCCGCATCGAGGCGCGTCTGCGTATTCATCTGCACCAGCACGCCGCCGTCGAGCGCCACTTCGCGCTGCTCACCCGTGCCCGTGGCATAGTCGGCGGCAAGACCCGCCACGGCCGGCCACAGGTCCGTCGGCGGGCGCAGCACCAGCAAGCCCAGCGAGGCTGCCACGGCACCGCCCAGCCAGGCGCGGCGCGCCACGTTCACGGGCGGCTGCGCCCGCTTGACGGCGCGCGCGGCCGGCGCCATCGCGCCCCACACGGCGCGCGCCTCGGCAAAGGCATTGGCATGCCGGCGGCTGCGCGCGCACCAGTGGCGAAACACTTGCGCATCGCGCTCGCTGACCTGGCCCGAGGCCAGGCGCACGACCCACGCCTGCGCTTCCTTCTGGATGACACCCATGTCGTCTTCCGCTTGTTCAGTCATGATGTTTAGACGTTTTTCCCGCGCCGGGACCGAAGCGCTGGATGAAATCGCGTCCCATGCGCTCGCAGCAATGTTCGAGGCCGGCGCGCAATTCCTTCTCCACGGTGCGGGCGGAAATGCCGAAGCGCTCGGCGATGTCGCGGTGCGGCAACTGGTCGACGCGGGCGGCGATGACGATGGCGCGCCGGCGTTTCGGCAACTCCTGCAAGGCCCGCTCCAGTTCTTCCAGTTCGGCACGCGCGCTGAAGGTGCGGGCCGGGTCGGCCAATTCGTCGGCCATCTCGTACAGATCGTCGATATCGGGCAGGCTGAGCAGGCGCGCATTGTCGCGGCGTTGATCTTCCGCAATATTGATGGCGATGCGCATCAAATACGCGGACGGATAGCTGATCGCTTCGGGCGCGTTCATCCGTTCCACGCGCAGATACGTTTCATGCAGCGCGTCATTGGCCAGGTCTTCCGAGCCCAGGCGGCGCTGCAGGTGGCGGCGAAACTGTCCGTAGCGTTCCAGGAACAGCTTGCGCAAGGAGGTCTTGAGTAATTCCGGCATGCTCAGGGCGCCCCGGCCAAGGCGAGATACGGTGCGCAATCGGCGTCCGGGTCGGGCCGCGGCGTCAGCAGGATCGTCAGCGGCTGCGGCAAGCCCGCCGGCGGCGCGCCATCCATCAGCAGGCTGCGCAAGCGCTGCAACACGGCGCGGTCGCGCTGTTCCACGCCGCTCGCTTCGAGCACGTGGACGGCGCGCACCTTGCCCCGCTCGTCGAGCCACAGCTGGAAAGCCAGGCGGTAGCGGCCGAAGGCGTCCGGATGCAAGCGGCACAGGGCGCGCGTAAGCGAACGCTGCAGGATGGCCGCATAGCCTTGCAATGGTGCGGTGGCGGGGGCAGCTTCGGCCGGCGCGGGCGCCGGCGCCACGGGAGCGTCGGCCAGCGCCAGCAAGGTAAACGCATTGCTGCCGCTGAAGCGCGCGCCCAGCTGGGTACCGGCCAGCAGGCGCTGCAGCGCCTCGGCCGGCGTGTAGTCGCCGCGCACGGGCGCCGCCGTGCGCCCCGCCGCCAGCTGGCTGCTGACGAGCACGGAATACCCGGTCACTTCGCCGAACGCCACCAGGGCCGCATCGAGCGGCTGGGCAGGCAAGTCGAAGCGCACGGTGGCCGGCGCGCCCGCATCATTACCGGCCGCGCCCGCCGCCGGCCGCATGAATGTCATGAATGTCATCAGCAAACAAGCGGACAGGGCCAGGGCATTGCCTGTTGCGGTGCGGCGGTGAGTTCGTGTCATTTTCCAGGGGAATCAACGAAAAATCCTGCTCATGAAGTGTCTTGACTGCAATGTTGTCTGCAGAATGGCAAGATGGTAGCTTCGTAAAATGACAACTGCATGACATCGGTCACATAGTTGGCGGGCTGGCGTGTCATCACTGCGACACATGGCTTTGCTATGCTGAACGCTTCCCCACCGCTCCGGGAGCCGCCATGGCACGCCTGTTATCGCTGTTGCTGTTGACCTGTGCCGCCCTGCCCGCGCAGGCGGACGAGCACACCGTCGTCGTGACGGCCGCCGCACCGCAAAAGGGCTGCGTGGAAGTGGAAGTCGATGGCAAGCGCGCGCAATCAATGTCTTGCCTGAGCGAAAAATTACTGCCGCCGGCCAACGCCGCAGCGAGGCCGCCGCCCGCCCTGTCCGGTGCGGAAGCGACCATGCAGCGTCCGTCCAACCAGCTGGGCCTGTACAACCGCGCCGCCCTCGAACACCGCATGGGCAATGCCTTCGGCAAGTCCGTCACGCCGCAGAGGCCGGCACCTCCGCCGCCCGCCAGCCCGCTGCTGCCGCCCCGTTAAAGGTGTTGTCAACGCACAGTCCATTTGCGCTGTCAAGATTGCGCAATCGCGCCGATTGCGTATCATTCCAGGCTTGATCGCTCTGGAAACAACCATGCTGCCCACTATCGAACAACGCCTTGCCCTTGAACTTGCCGCCAAACCGGTGCAGGTTGCCGCCGCCATCGAACTGCTCGACGAAGGCGCCACCGTGCCCTTCATCGCCCGTTACCGCAAGGAAGCGACCGGCGGCCTCGACGATATCCAGCTACGCCTGCTCGAAGAGCGTTTGCGCTACCTGCGCGAACTGGAAGAGCGGCGCGCCGCCATCGTGGCCTCGATCACGGAACAGAACAAGATGACGCCCGAACTGCTCGACGCCGTCATGCACGCGGAAGACAAGACGCGCCTGGAAGACCTGTATTTGCCATATAAACAGAAGCGCCGCACGAAGGCGCAGATCGCCATCGAAGCGGGCCTGATGCCGCTGGCCGACGGTTTATTGGAGAACCCGGAACTGACGCCGGAAATGGAAGCGGGCAAGTTCCTGCGCGAGGCGTTTACGAGTGCCGACGGCAACAACCCGGGCGTGGCCGACACCAAGGCGGCCCTCGACGGCGCGCGCCAGATCCTGATGGAGCGCTTCGCCGAAGACGCGACCCTGCTGCAAACCTTGCGCGAATATGTGCAGGAACACGGCATCGTCGAATCGAAAGTGGTGGAAGGCAAGCAGGACGAAGGCGAAAAATTCGCCGATTATTTCGACTACTCGGAAACCATTTCCACCGTGCCATCTCACCGCGCGCTGGCGCTGCTGCGCGGCCGCCGCGAAGGCATCCTCGACGTCACCCTGCGCCTGGACACGGAAGCGGAAAAACCGAAATGGGATGCGCCGCACAACCCGTGCGAAGGCCGCATCGCCGCCCGCTTCGGCATCAAGCAGCAAGGCCGCCCGGCCGACAAGTGGCTGGCGGACACGGCGCGCTGGACCTGGCGCGTGAAAAGCTTCATGCACCTGGAAACGGAACTGATGGGCGCGCTGCGCGAACGCTCGGAACTCGACGCGATCAACGTCTTCGCCACCAATCTGAAGGCGCTGCTGCTGGCCGCGCCGGCCGGCCAGCGCGCCACCATGGGCCTCGATCCCGGCCTGCGCACGGGCGTCAAGGTCGCCGTCGTCGATGCCACCGGTAAAGTGGTCGACACGGCCGTGATCTACCCGCACCAGCCGAAGAACGACTGGGATGGCTCCTTGCACACCCTGGGCCGTCTTGCTGCCAAGCACAATGTGTCGCTGATTTCGATTGGCAACGGCACCGCCTCGCGCGAGACGGACAAGTTGGCGCAAGACCTGATCAAGCAGCACCCGGAAGCGAAGATGACGAAGATCGTCGTCTCGGAAGCGGGCGCGTCGGTGTATTCGGCGTCCGAATTCGCTTCGAAAGAGTTGCCGGACATGGATGTGTCCCTGCGCGGCGCCGTGTCGATCGCGCGCCGCCTGCAAGACCCGCTGGCCGAACTGGTCAAGATTGACCCGAAATCGATCGGCGTGGGCCAGTATCAGCATGATGTAAGTCAAAGCCAGTTGGCCCGCTCGCTCGATGCCGTGGTGGAAGATTGCGTGAACGCCGTGGGCGTGGACGTGAACACGGCGTCCGCTCCCCTGCTGGCGCGCGTGTCCGGCCTGTCGGCCAGCGTGGCGCAAAGCATCGTCACCTACCGCGACATGAAGGGCGCGTTCACCTCGCGCGCGGCGTTAAAGGCCGTGCCGCGCCTGGGCGACAAGACCTACGAACAGGCGGCCGGCTTCCTGCGCGTGATGGGCGGAGAGAACCCGCTCGATGCCTCGGCTGTCCACCCGGAATCGTACCCGCTGGTGGAAAAGATTTTGGCGGACATCAAGAAGGATATCAAGGCCGTCATCGGCGAAACGGCGCTGCTGAAAACCCTCAGCCCGGCAAAGTACGCGGATGAAACCTTCGGTGTGCCGACCATTAGCGATATTCTGAAGGAACTGGAAAAGCCGGGCCGCGACCCGCGTCCGGAATTTACCACCGCCACCTTCAAGGAAGGCGTGGAAGAAATCCGCGACTTGCGCCCGGACATGATTTTAGAAGGCGTCGTCACCAACGTGGCCGCCTTTGGCGCCTTCGTCGACATCGGCGTGCACCAGGATGGCCTCGTGCACATCTCGGCCCTGTCGAACACCTTCGTCAAAGACCCGCACACGGTGGTCAAGGCCGGACAAGTCGTGCGCGTCAAAGTGCTGGAAGTCGACGAGAAGCGCAAACGCATCGCGCTGACCATGCGTTTGACGGACAGCGCGCCGCAGGCGGGCAGCAAGCCGGAGCAGCGTGGCGACCGCAACGACCGCCGCAGCATGGCGCAGCACCAGTCGCAGTCGCGCAACGCGCCGGTGCCGGCCGGCAGCATGGCCGCCGCCTTCGCCAAGCTGCGCGGCTAAGCCCATGGCCGCCGGGCATGACCTCGTCATCCTGGCGGTGGATGCCGCCGGCCCGGATGCCCGGCTGCTGCTCGACGCATTGTCGGACGCGCTGCTGCGCATCAATGGCGACAGCGGCCGCTCCTCCTTCGACGTGGAGGCGGCAACGCCGCGCGGCGGCTTTTATCTGGCCCGCGACAGCGCCGGCACCCTGCTCGGTTGCGCCGCCCTGCGGCCGCTGGGCGAAGCGGACAGCGCCATAGGCGAACTCAAGCGCATGTATGCGCACCCCGGCCAAGGTGGCCTGGGCGTGGGCGCGGCCCTGCTGGCCCATGTGGAGGCGCAGGCGCGTGGACATGGCTACCAGGCACTGCATTTGTCCACCCGCGTGGCGAATGGCCGCGCGGTGGCGTTTTATGCCAGGCACGGCTATACACCCGTCGTTGCCTGGGGCAAATACGTGGGCGCGGCACAATCGACCTGCCTGGGCAAGACCTTATAAGCGTCAACGTGGCTGACTTGCCCGATTTATGACCTGAGCGCATACCCGTGCCGTCGTTTTCTTATAAAATGACGGCATCTATTTATTTACCCATCAGAGGCAGCTATGAGCGACGTACAAACCTGGATCAAAGAAACCGTGACGAACACGCCAGTCGTGCTGTTCATGAAGGGCACGGCCCAGTTCCCGCAGTGCGGCTTTTCCGGCCGCGCCATCCAGATCCTGAAAGCATGCGGCGTAGAAAACATCGCCACCGTCAACGTGCTGGACGACCCGGAAGTGCGCCAGGGCATCAAGGATTACTCGAACTGGCCAACCATTCCACAGCTGTATGTCAAAGGCGAGTTCATCGGTGGTTCCGATATCATGAATGAAATGTTTGAATCGGGCGAACTGAAGTCCCTGCTGGATGCCTGATAGCCAAACGCAGCGGCCGCGCCGTATCGTCGTGGCCATCACGGGCGCCACGGGCGCCGTGTATGGCTTGCGGCTGCTGCAATTGCTCGGCGCCATCCCCGGCGTCGAGACGCATCTGATCCTGTCCGATGCCGCTGTTTTGACCCTGCACCAGGAAACGGGCGTGGGGCGCAAGGACATCGAAGCGCAGGCGCACGTCGTGCACAAGCTGCGCGATATCGGCGCGTCAATCGCCAGCGGCTCGTTTCAATCGGATGGCATGGTCATCGCGCCGTGCTCGATGAAGACCCTGGCGGCCGTCGCGCATGGCTTGTCGGATAATCTGATCACGCGGGCAGCCGATGTGGTGCTCAAGGAGCGCCGGCGCCTGATCCTGATGGTGCGCGAAACGCCGTTCAACCTGGCGCACCTGCGCAATATGACGGCCGTGACCGAAATGGGCGGCATCATCTTCCCGCCATTACCGAGCTTTTACCACCACCCACAGAGCATCGCGGACATGGTCGACCATACGGTGGCGAGGGTCATCGACCTGGTCGGCATCGAGCATAGCCTGGCACCGCGCTGGAATGGACTTAAGTCCGCTGGCGACACCCCTATCCTCTAGTTGGCATCACGAATTAACTGGCATCACGATGCCTGACAAAAGCGTAGCGAGCGGCAGTGAGGCTCGGCGCCCCCTTGTGGCCAAGAAACGCAACCGTGCTCTAGCACGGTGAGCATCGCAGACTACCTATGCCAACGCGCAGCAGCTTTGGTCAGGCATCCACCACTAGCGTTTTTCGAACTGCAGGGCACTGGCCTGCTTCAAATCCCTGGCTTCTTCAACCATCCTGCGGTGGGCGATCCGTTTGCGCATCACTTCCGCATGTTGCGCGGCAGTCATGGGGGGCACGGTCATCAAGTCTTTCAGCTGCGCGGTATTGCTGTAGTTACTTTTCATAAGACGGCTCAAATGCTCGGCTCCGTAGTGGATGAACTGGCTGCTTCTGATGTGATTATGCGCTGGTATTGGCCGCTGCGCCGCTGCGTGCGGGATTATTGTCAAATAATTCCGCTGCAGCGCAACATGCGAGGTCTTATTGTGCGGCAAAATCATGTCTCCAGTATGACCTTGCGCAAATAAAAGAACAGGAAGAGCACCGTCAGCAAAAAGCGGACGGCGCCGGCCGGGGATGGCCTGAATGCTTACTTTTGGTAGTTGACTCTCACCAGCATGCGAATAAATTCTCGCGCGATTTGACGATGATGTTCATCTAATCTTTGCAAATCGGCAATTAATTTCACATCAGCGGACTCAAAACGCGACAAAGCGCTGCCCGCTTCGCCATTCGGCGTGGCGCTTTCCGGACCGCCAAAACGCAACCATTCCGCCGGAACGCCCAACCATTGGGCAATCATGCGCAATTTCTCTTGCGTGGGAATTGCTTCACCTACTAACCATTTCCTAGCTGCATGCACAGTAATCGGGCGTCCGTCGAAACGGATGTTGAATTCCCGGGCCAGTCTGGTCGGGCTGTCTGGAGAGTAATGGGCGTTTTTGAGAGCCAACTGAAGTCGCTGGCTGAAGCTTTCGCGTTCGTTAGAAGAATTCATAGGTGTACTATTTCATGTTGTAACATGAAAGTCAGTTTCTTGAATGACCATACAGATTGTTACATTTGAAAAGAGTATCAATTAACAATTAACACTCCGGCCGGCCTTTCCGGGTGAAAATGTGGGCCGAATTTTCTCTTGCGATTCTGTGTGGCTTCGGGTCAAATTCGCGGCTAGCCTTGATTTTCGCACTGCAGCACGATTCAAAGCCTCGGTTTGGCATTACAACGTACGGTATCGGATAATGCCCTCCTCTATCGATACGCGCAATGCCTATGCCATACAATTTCTTGTAGACAAAGTTTTCAGAAGGGCCATTTTGTTTTCAATATAGAAACAATCTGAACAGCGTGCTCATAGTGGAACGTTGTTTTTTGATCGTGCCTAATGGAAAGAATCTGCGCCAAAAAAATTTTACTGCCATCGTAGCGAAAAGAATGTCGCAGTTATGCCAGGAAAGCTCTTTTTGGTGTCATCTTGGCCACCAACTCTCGATCTTAAGCGCGTTTGCGCAAGAAGAATCAATTTATTTTCAGTAATTGTTGTCTTATTCGCCAAATAGCCCTCTCTGCGCCTTCTTTTGTTGCAGCACGGGCAGGGCACGCTACAATAGTATTGACGTTGACGTAAACGGCACTTTGCCCCCTTTTCTCGCAGTACCCATCGAGCTACCGATCACCCATGCAACCGACACCGCCCGCCCCCATGACGACCTATACCATCACCGAACTGGCGCGGGAATTCGACATCACGGCGCGCGCCATCCGTTTCTATGAAGACCAGGGCTTGCTCAGCCCGAAACGCGAAGGCGCGGGCGGGCGCAGCCGCGTCTACACGCCGCGCGACCGCACCCGCCTGAAGCTGACCCTGCGCGGCAAGCGCCTGGGCCTGGCGTTGTCGGAGATCAAGAGCCTGGTCGACATGTACGAGTCGCCGAAGGACACGCGCGCGCAGATGGACCGCTTCCTGGGCGTCCTGGCGCAGCACCGCCAGACCCTGGAGCAGCAGCGCATCGATATCGAAATGGCACTGGCGGAAATCAGCGCGCATGAAGACGCGTGCGCGCGCATGCTGGCGGACTTGAACCTTGATAAGGCGCAAACAAACTAAAGACGCAGGCAGGTGACAGTTGCCGCGCGCAGCGCTTTACGTTTACGTAAACGTCACAACTGAGTATCATAGCTTCACTGACCCGGCACCCATGACCGCCACACTCATACTTATAACGACGACGAGGACGACATGCTCCATCTCCCAGGCTTGACCTTTGACCACGGCGACGACATCGCCTCGCTGCGCGAAGCGATCCAACAATTTGCCGCCGCCGAAATCGCGCCGCGCGCGGCCGACATCGACCGCACCGACCAGTTCCCCATGGATCTGTGGCGCAAGATGGGCGACATGGGCTTGCTCGGCATCACCGTCAGCGAAGAATACGGCGGCGCCGGCATGGGCTACCTGGCGCACATCATCGCCATGGAAGAAATCTCGCGCGCCTCGGCTTCCGTCGGCCTGTCCTACGGCGCCCACTCGAACCTGTGCGTGAACCAGATCAAGCGCAACGGCACGGCCGAGCAAAAAGCCAAATACCTGCCGAAACTGATCACGGGCGAGCACATCGGTGCGCTGGCCATGTCCGAACCGAACGCCGGTTCCGACGTCGTCAGCATGAAGCTGCGCGCCGACTTCAAGGGCGACCGCTGGGTCTTGAATGGCACCAAGATGTGGATCACCAACGGCCCCGATGCGGACGTGTTGGTGGTGTACGCGAAGAACGACCTGGAAGCGGGCCCGCGCGGCATGACGGCTTTCCTGATCGAAAAGAATTTCAAGGGCTTTTCCATCGCGCAAAAACTCGACAAGCTGGGCATGCGCGGTTCGCACACGGGCGAACTGGTGTTCCAGGATTGCGAAGTCCCAGCCGAAAACGTGCTCGGCGGCCTGGGCAAGGGCGTCAATGTGCTGATGTCGGGCCTCGATTTCGAGCGCACCGTGCTGTCCGGCGGCCCGCTGGGCATCATGCAGGCCTGCATGGATCTGGTCGTGCCCTACGTGCATGACCGCAAGCAATTCGGCCAACCCATCGGCGAATTCCAGTTGATGCAAGGTAAGCTGGCCGATATGTATTCGACCATGATGGCGTGCAAGGCCTATGTGTATGCCGTGGGCCAGGCTTGCGACCGCGCCACCACGCCGGAAGCCGTGCGCCAGCTGCGCAAGGATGCGGCCGGCGCCATTCTGTATAGTGCGGAGAAGGCAACCTGGATGGCAGGCGAAGCGATCCAGGCCCTGGGCGGCAACGGCTACATCAACGAGTATCCGGCCGGCCGCCTGTGGCGCGATGCCAAGCTGTACGAAATCGGCGCCGGGACCAGCGAAATCCGCCGCATGCTGATCGGCCGCGAACTGTTTGCGGAAACCAAGTAAGCACGGGCGCGCGGCGATCGACTGGGTGAGGAGCCATTCATGCGAGCACAGCTATGACGCACATTGCCTTCCCCAAATTGCTTTCTTCCCAGATTGCATTCGATATCGCGCGCACCATCCGCGACGGCTTCGACAAGCATTACCGCCTGTTCCGCGCAACGAGCCAGCAAGCCAAGCAGTATTTCGAGCAAGGCGCCTGGAGCGCGGCCCAGACGGCGGCCCGCGAACGCATCGACTTTTATGACAAGCGCGTGCAGGAATGCGTGCAGATGCTCGAAGATGAGTACGAAGAGTCGGAGTTGAGCGACGAAGTGTGGCGCGAACTCAAGCTGCACTACATCGGCATGCTGACGGAACACAAGCAGCCGGAACTGGCGGAAACCTTCTTCAATTCCGTCTGCTGCAACATCCTGCACCGCACGTATTTCAATAACGACTATATTTTCGTGCGCCCCGTCGTTTCCACGGAATACATCGAAACACAAGACCCCGCTCCTACTTACCGCGTGTATTACCCGGGCAAGGATGGCTTGCGCCACACCTTGCAGCGCATGGTGAGCAACTTCCAGCTGGACTGCGCATTTGCCAACCTGGAGCGCGACGTGGCCCAGGTGGAAGCGCGCCTGCGGCAGCTGTTCGGCAGCGACCGGCTGGAGCCGAACCACCAGCTCCAGGTACTGACCAGTTTGTTCTACCGCAACAAGGGCGCCTACCTGGTCGGCAAGGCCATCAACGGCAACCGCGAATACCCGTTCGTCGTGCCCATCTTGCACAACCGCCACGGCAAGCTGGTGCTCGACACGGTGCTGTTCGAGCAGCAGCAAATCGCCGTGCTGTTTTCGTTTACGCGCGCGTATTTCCTGGTCGATATGGAAGTGCCGTCCGCCTACGTGCAATTTCTCCGAAGTTTGCTCCCGCGCAAGCCTCGCAGTGAGATTTATACGATACTGGGCTTGCAAAAGCAGGGCAAGACCTTGTTTTACCGCGACTACCTGCAGCATTTAAAACACTCGTCGGACCACTTCGAGAGCGCGCCCGGCATTCGCGGCCTGGTGATGCTGGTATTTGCCCTGCCGTCGTTTCCGTATGTCTTCAAGGTGATCAAGGATTTCTTTCCTCCTCCCAAGGAAACCACGCGCGCGCAAGTCCAGCAAAAGTATTTGCTGGTGAAACACCACGACCGCGTGGGCCGCATGGCCGACACGCTCGAGTATTCCAATGTGGCTTTTCCCCGCGCCCGTTTTGCCGCGGAACTGCTGGCAGAACTGAAGCAGTTCGCCCCCTCGCTGATCGAGGAAGAGCACGGGCAGATCATCATCCGCCACCTGTACATCGAGCGGCGCATGGTGCCGCTGAACATGTGGCTGAGCAATGCCGAAAAGGAAGGCCGCGACGACCTGGTCGAACACGCCATCGTCGAATACGGCAACGCCATCAAGGAATTGGTGGCGGCAAATATTTTTCCGGGCGACATGCTGTACAAAAACTTTGGCGTGACCCGTCATCAGCGTGTCGTATTTTACGATTACGATGAAATCGAGTACATCACCGATTGCCAGTTCCGCGCCATCCCGCAAGCCCGCACGGAGGAGGAAGAAATGTCGGCCGAACCGTGGTATCCCATCGGCAAGCACGATGTGTTTCCCGAGCAATTCGGCACCTTCCTGCTGGGTAATCCCCGCATCCGTAAATATTTCATGCAGCACCATGCCGACCTGCTGACGGCGCAATATTGGCAGGCGCGCAAGCAGCGCATCGAAGACGGCCATATCGAGGACGTCTTCCCGTATCCGCAGCACCTGCGTTTTTGTATGCAGTCACCTTCCCTACCCTCAACCGGAGATCCAACATGAATGATCCAGTCGTAATCGTCGGTGCCGCGCGCACCCCCATGGGCGCCTTCCAGGGCGACTTTGCCAACGTCACCGCCAGCGACCTGGGCGCTGTCGCCATCCGCGCCGCCGTCGAACGGTCCGGCGTGGCGCCGGATGCCGTGGAACACGTGTTTTTCGGCAATTGCCTGATGGCTGGCCAGGGCCAGGCGCCCGCGCGCCAGGCCTTGCGCAAGGCGGGCTTGCCCGATTCCACGGGCGCCGTGACCCTGTCGAAAATGTGCGGCTCGGCCATGCAGACGACCATGTTCGCGCACGACACCTTGCTCGCCGGCAGCGCCGATGTGGTGGTGGCGGGCGGCATGGAATCGATGACCAACGCCCCCTACCTGGTGCCAAAGGCGCGCGGCGGCTACCGCATCGGCCACGGCATGATCTATGACCACATGATGATGGATGGCCTGGAAGACGCCTACAGCCGCGACGAAAAGGGCAATGCCCGCTCGATGGGCACGTTTGCCGAAGAATGCGCCAGCCAGTACCAGTTCACGCGCGAAGCGCAGGACGCGTTTGCCATCGAATCCGTGAAACGCGCGCAAGCGGCCACCAAGGATGGCAGTTTCGAATGGGAAATCGTGCCAGTCACCGTTTCCGGCCGCGGCGGCGACACCGTCGTCAGCATCGATGAAGGCCCGCAAAAAGCCCGCCTGGAAAAAATCCCGACCTTGAAGGCGGCCTTCAAGAAGGATGGCACCATCACGGCCGCCTCGTCTTCGTCGATCAACGATGGCGCGGCAGCCCTGGTGCTGATGCGCGAATCGACGGCGAAAAAACTCGGCTGCACCGTCATCGCGAAAATCCACGGCCACGCCACGCACGCGCAGGCGCCGAACGAGTTCACCACGGCCCCCATCGGCGCAGTGAAAAAACTCTACGCCAAGACGGGCTGGAGCAGCAGCAACGTGGACTTGTTCGAGATCAATGAAGCGTTCGCCGCCGTGCCCATGGCTGCCATGCACGACCTGGACATTCCGCACAGCAAGATCAACATCCACGGCGGCGCCTGCGCGCTGGGCCACCCGATCGGCGCCTCGGGCGCGCGCATCATCGTCACTCTGCTGGGCGCCCTGAAAAAAACCGGCGGCAAGCGCGGCGTGGCGGCCCTGTGCATCGGCGGCGGCGAAGCGACGGCGATGGCGATCGAACTGGTATAAGCTCTTCCCGAGCACGGGCGCGCACGGCAGTTCACGGTGCGCGCCTTTCATTTTATTTTCAGGGAGAAAATATATGCCAACCGCATTGATCATCGGCGCCTCGCGCGGCATCGGCCACGAAATCGTCCGTCAATACCGCCACGACGGCTGGCGCGTGATCGCCACGGCGCGCACGCCGGACGCTTGCGACACCCTTGCGCAACTGGGCGCGGAAGCGCACCAGCTCGACGTGACGGATGTGGAAGGCTGTGCCGGCCTGGGCTGGAAGCTCGACGATGAAAAGCTCGACGTGGCGATCCTCAACGCGGGCGTGTACGGCCCCCGTCACGACGGTTTCCCTGCGCAAGCCGATTTCGACCTCGTCATGCACACCAACGTGCTGGCGGCCATGCGCCTGCTGCCGATATTGGCGCCGCTGGTGGCGAATGCCAAGGGCAAGCTGGCCGTGCTGTCCTCGCACATGGGCTCCCTGAGCGAACGGGGCAACCCCAGCGGTTCGCTGTACCGCGCCAGCAAGGCGGCCTTGAATTCCGTGCTGATCGACACGTCCCTCGTGCATGGCCCGCAAGGCGTCAGCTGCGTGGCCTTCCACCCGGGCTGGGTACGCACGGACATGGGCGGCGCCGGCGCCGATATTTCCCCCGAGGAAAGCGCAGCCGGCATCCGCGCCACGCTGGCCAGCCTGCCGGCCACGGACAAGGCCGTGTTCCGCAACTACGACGGCAAGCCCATCGCCTGGTAATTCCCTGAATCCACCATAAAAACAAACGAGACGACGTCCCATGATACTCAATGAAGAACAAACGATGATCCAGGAAGCGCTGCGCAGTTTTTCGCGCGAGCGCCTGGCGCCCAACGCGGCCCGCTGGGACAAGGAACATCATTTCCCGAAAGAAGAATTGCAGGAACTGGCCGCGCTGGGCGCCTTTGGCGTGGCCGTGCCGGAAGCGCTCGGTGGCGCCGGCCTCGACTACGTGTCCTTGGCCCTGGTGCTGGAAGAAATCGCCGCCGGCGATGGCGGCACCTCGACCATCATTTCCGTGAATAATTGCCCCGTGTGCAGCATCGCCATGATGTACGCCAACGATGCGCAAAAGGAACAATGGCTGCGTCCGCTGGCGCAAGGGACCATGCTGGGGGCGTTTTGCCTGACAGAACCGCACACGGGCAGCGACGCCTCGGCCCTGCGCACCACGGCCAGCCGCGACGGCAATGAATACGTGATCAACGGCACGAAACAATTCATTACCAGCGGCAAGTATGCGGACGTGGCCATCGTCATGGCCGTCACCGACAAGGCGGCCGGCAAGCGCGGCATCAGCGCCTTCTGGGTGCCGACGAACACGCCGGGCTACATCGTGGCGGGGCTGGAACAAAAGATGGGCCAGCATTCGTCGGACACGGCGCAAATCCTGTTCGAGAACTGCCGCATCCCGGCGGAAAATCTGATCGGCGAAGAAGGACAAGGCTACAAGATCGCCCTGTCCGGCCTGGAAGGCGGACGCATCGGCATCGCTTCTCAAGCCGTGGGCATGGCGCGCGCCGCGTATGAAGCGGCCCTGAGCTATGCGCGCGAACGGGAAAGCTTCGGCAAACCCATCTATGAACACCAGGCCGTGCAATTCCGCCTGGCAGACATGGCCACGCAGATCGAAGCGGCGCGCCAGCTGATCCGCCACGCGGCGGCCATGAAGGATGCGGGCCTGCCCTGCCTGAAGGAAGCGGCCATGGCCAAGCTGTTTGCGTCGGAAATGGCGGAAAAAGTGTGCTCGGACGCCATCCAGGTGCACGGCGGCTACGGTTATGTGTCCGACTTCCCCGTCGAGCGCATCTACCGCGACGTGCGCGTGTGCCAGATTTACGAGGGGACCAGCGATATCCAGAAGATACTCATCGCCAGGGCTTTGTAAACCCGAGGCAGATGCTGGGGTCGTACCCTGCAGGGTACGACCCAAGGGTTACGCCCTTGGGTTTTCAATAGACGAAAAAAAAGCCCGCTAGCGCGGGCTTCGTTCCAATGTATTACCAATGCTTTAATCGTGTCATGGACGCCAGTGCTATCTGCAAAGTGCCTCCTGATTTTCGGACTCCCATGCTATCTGCATGGTGACTCCAAGTGTAAAATCGACCATCGTATCCGGAATTACAAAATCCATTTCTTCGCACTGTCACGCCATCGACATTACACCTGTCGGTCGCCGCGCTGAAACTGGATGGTGAGATGATTTGTTGCCAAATCTCAATCACTGAACGGAGTATAGCACAGCTTTTTGTGCGGTGCAACAACGAATTGAAGCCATACTTTAAATCAAGTCCTTAGCGCCAGCGGCTTGTCCTCTTCGCCGCCACGGGCCACTCTTTCGTATTCGGAAATCACTTGCGCGCCCAGCAACAGCAAGGTGGCGCCGATTTCCAGGCTGAACATGACGACGATGGCCGTCGTCATCGAGCCATACACGACATTGACCTGCGACAAGGTGGAAAAATACCAGACCAGCACGTGGCGCGCGATTTCCCACAGCAGGGCCGCCGTCACGCCGCCGATCAGCGCATGCGTGATCGACAAGCGTCCGACCGGCATGACCAGGTAAATCGAGCTGAGCACGAGAATCTCTCCCGCCAGCCCCAGCAGATACAACAGCACGCCGGACACGCCTTCCAGGCCCCAGTCGTGGCGCAGGAAGCGCACGCTTTCCTCACCCATCACCTGCAGGCTGCCCGCCACCAGGGTAATGAGCAAGATGCCCACGCCCAGGCACAGGATGTAGCAGTAGGGCAGCACGGCGGAAATGAGGAAATGGCGGCGTCGGATGGCGACGCGGTGGACAAAGATCACGCTCATGGCGTTTTCCAGCACGGTAAACGCCAGCGAGCTGAAAAACAGCATGGTCAGCAACAGCAGCCAGCCGATCACGCCCCGGTTGTCGAGAAAATGCGCGATCTCGCCCACGATGGCCTTCGATTGCCCCGGCACCAGCCATTCCAGGTAATGGCCGATTGTCTGCAGCAATTCATCTTGCGCGATCACGTGCGACAAGGCCACCACCACCAGCATCAGCAGGGGCACGATGGACAGCAGCGAGTAATACGCAACGGCGCCCGCCAGCAGCAAGCCCTGGTTGGCGCGGAAACCCTTGAGCACCTGCAGCGCGAAGGCCAGCGGGTGGCTGAGGATGTAGGTACTGGCGTGGCGGTTGATCATGTCGGGAGCGGTGTAGAAGGCGGCGCGGCCTCGTGCCACGCCTTATCACACTAGCATACTGACAATCGCCCCGCTGCACCGTGCGCTAGCAGACGGCCGGCTCCAGCAGGGTCAAGGTTTGCCGGTCCGCATCCAGGGTCGCCAATATGCCCATCGGTAGCGTGAACTGGTGGCGGATGTGGCCAAACGAATAACCGCTGACGGCCGGCACGCGCAAAGGCTGCAGATGCTGGTCCAGGGTAGCATCGAGGGTCAGCGCCGTATCGCCCTCGGCCGCCTCGCAATGCTCGAAGATGCCCAGCATCAAGGCCGCCGCGTGCTTGAAACCGATGGACAGGTCGAGCTGGCACAGCATGCGGTCGATGCGATACGGCACTTCATTGATTTCTTCGAGGAAAAGGATGCGCTCGCGGAAATCGGCCGCATACGGCGTGCCGGCCAGCGCGCTGACCAGGCACAAGTTGCCGCCCGTCAAGCGTCCCGTCGCCTGGCCGCCGTGCACGGTGCGGATGGCGAAGTTCGGCTGCGTCTGCGCGCGTCGGTGATTGTCCAGCGCCATCGGGATCGTGTAGCTGTCTTGCGGCGTCATCAGCACATTGCGCAGCTGAGTCACCGTGTAGTCGGAAAACGTTGATGACGCCACGGGGCCGTGGAACGTCACCAGGCCCGTCTGGCTGGCGATGGCCAGGTGCAGGGCCGTGATGTCGGAATAGCCGATCAGCACTTTCGGATTGCGCTGGATCAAGGCGTAGTCGAGCAGCGCCAGCAGCGAAATGCAGCCGGAGCCGCCGCGGATGGCCCAGATCGCCTTGACCTCGGGATCGGCGAACGCGGCGTGCAAGTCGTCCAGGCGCTGCTGCACCGTGCCAGCATAGTTGCCGTGCACGGCGCGGATATTCGCGCCCAGGCTGGCGCGCAGTCCCAGCGATTCGATGTTGCGCTGGGCCCTGGCGATGGCCTCTTCATCCGTAAAACCGCCCGGCGCGATGATGCCCACCAGGTCGCCGTCGCGCAGGCGCGCCGGTTTGATCAATGCGTGTTGCTGTTGCATGCGTTTGCCCTTCCCTTGCGCGGCCGCCGCCCACGCCGGTGTGCCTGCCGCCCCCACGGTGGCGGCCAGTAAGCCGCCGAAACGGCGCCGGCTGAGATTGGTCTGACTGGACATGCGGCCCTTTCCTGGAATAAAAACGGCGACGCCAGGCGCCGCCGCACGAGGTTAGCATGCCAGCGGGATCACCGCCGGCAGCGCCGCCTTACATGAACTTGTACTTCAGCTGGAAGGTGAAGGCGCGGCCGCGCGGGTCAGCCACGCGCGGATCCCAGCCGGCGCCCACCACTTCATCCACGTTATGCGCGGTGAACGGCGGATCGCGGTCGAACAGGTTCTGGATGCCCAGGGTCAAGGTGGTATTCTTGAAGCCCGTGTAGCTGCCCGACAAGTTATACGTGGTGTAGCTGGACACATCGGACTTGAAGCCCGGCGGCGGCATGCCCTTGCCGTCATTCGGTACCTGATCCTTGTAGCCGGAAGCAAAACTCTGGATCAGCAAGCCGCTCCAGTCGCCGCGCGACACGCTGAAGCTGGCATTGTGTTTCCAGCGCAAGTACAAATCACGCGTGTAGAAATTGCCAACCAGCTCCTTGTATTCTTGCCCCTTGTATTCGGCAAACTTGAAGCTGTCCATGTACGTACCGTCCAGGGTCGCCGTCCATTTCACTTCCTTGACATTGCCTTCGCCGCGCAAGCTGACGTCCAGGCCGCGCACGCGGCTACCCCCCGCATTGAACCAGCCCGCCTGTACATAATCGATGACGCCATCGGCCTTGCGGAAAATATACTGGTTCAGCGCCTGGTAATTGGCCAGCACGACTTGCGGCGTGCGTTTCAGCAGCTGGTCCTGGGTATTGATGGCCCAGTAATCGAACGAGGCAGAATATCCCTTCACCGGTTCGATGACGATGCCGACGCTGCCCTGCTTCGACGTCTCCGGCTTCAGGTTCAGGTTGCCGCCCGTCGTGTAGCTGAGACGATCGATGCTGCAATATTCCTTCACGCCGGGATGCTTGATACAGCCTTCCGGATCTTTCACACCATTCGGCAATTCCTGCGTCAATACACCTGAATAGAGCTGGTCGAAACTCGGTGCCAGGAAGCCCTTGCTGGCCGAGGCGCGGAACAGCACGAAGTCGGCCGGCTGGTAACGCAAGGCAATCTTCGGATTCGTGGTGGCGCCCACCTGGCTGTAATCGTCACGACGCACGGCCAGCTGCATTTCCAGGTCTTTCATGATGGGTACCAACAACTCGGCATACACGGCCTTGACGTTGCGGCTGACATCCTTCAATGCGGCATTTCCTGGCGCCAACAGAATCAGGTTGGCATCGACATCCTGTCCGAAACTGTAGCCCTCGCGGCGCAAATCAAAACCGGCGGCCATCGCCACGGCACCGGCCGGCAGCTGGAACAGCTCGCCCGAAACGGAACCGTCGATCTGGGTGAGAGTGGTCTTGCCGTGCTGGAAGGCGCCACGGAACTTGGTCGACTCGATCAACTGTTTGGCCGCTTCCGTCTGGCTCTGGCCCGCGCCTACCCAGGGATTGATGATGCCTGTCCCCAGGGCCGCGTACAGCTTGTCCGTGTAGGAATAGCCATCCGTCAGCTTGGTCTTGGTGGTGCTCTGCGCATAGGAAACACCGGTCTTGTAATCCCATTTGCCGAAGTTGCCTTCAAAACCCAGCAGTACGCGGGCGTTATCGGTCGTATTTTCCTGCGTGCGGTTGCCCACGTCATTCGCGCGCCATTTGTAGGCAATCGGCTTGGTCTTGTCGAAAGACGGGATATAGGCCGACAAATCCTGGTAATACGCGCCACCCACGGGGTAGACGGCCTTGTTGGCGATGCTCGTCTGCACCTGCATCGGCGTCAAAATCGCCGTGGCCTTGGTGCGCGAACCGAGCGCTTCGACAAACATGCGGTGGTCGGGCGCCAGCTTGAACGTGCCGCGCGACAGGAAATTGGCCCGTTCGACAGGGAATTGCAGCACATAGTCGGCGCCATAGTCGTAGGCGCACGAATACTTGGTGCGCAACGGCGAGGTCACGTCTTTCCACAGTGCCGTCTGGTATTGCGACATGCCGGCGACGCTGTCGCACTTGCCCTGGAAGCTCAGGGGATTGGCTTGCAGGTATTGATTCGCATCGCCAGGCAGCTGGAACGCGGTGCCCAGCGCCGTGTTGGCTCCCGCCATCTGGTTGGCAAACGGCGTACCCGTGGTGTCGGGCGACAGGCCCCGGCCAGGCTGGTAGCCGTTGACGAAGGAGCGGTCACGGCCATTGAGCTGTTGCGCTTTATCAACGGTCAAGCTGGCCATGAGGTTGTAGCCGTCCTCTTCCAGCGAGCCCGTGCCGGCCAGGATGGAAGCGCGGCGCGTGGCGCCGCCGCCTGCCTGCGTATCGTTGGTGGAAACGGACGCTTCCACGCCGCTGTAATTGGTTTTCAGAATGAAATTGATCACGCCGCCGATGGCGTCCGTGCCATAGATGGCCGAAGCGCCATCCTTGAGGATTTCCACGCGCGAGATTGCCCCCAGCGGAATGGAATTCAAGTCGACGGCGCGGCCACTGGCACCATGCGTGGCCACGCGGCGGCCATTCAGCAGTACCAGGGTCGCGCCCGGTCCCAGCCCGCGCAGCGAGGCGAACGAGGCGCCGCCGGCCAGGCGGTCCGCATCGGCGCCAAACACGTTATTGCCCGAAGTCATGTTCTCGGCGCCCGTGCCATTCGCCGACAGGGTGCGCACCAATTGCTCGGCCGTCGTGATGCCCTGCTTTTCCATCTGCTCAAAGGTGATGACTTGCACCGGCAGCGCGCCTTCCTTGGCGACGCGCTTGATGCTGCTGCCCGTCACTTCGACCCGTTGCATTGCTGGCGGCGCCGCTTCCTGTGCCACTACCGGCCCCACTACCCCCATCAATGCCACCAACTGCGCTAGTTTCTTCAATTTCACTGGTCTCTCCTTGTTGGGCAATCGAAACTTGAGTTCTCAAGTCCAGGCTGTTTTGTAAGGTCGCGGCGTCTGTCTCGCGGTACATTTTTTTATGACGCCAGCGCTTTACTTTATTTGTTTTCATTTTCAGAGTAGCGCGATGCAACCAGGCCCAGCCAATGAAAAATGCTTTCCTAACCATAACTTTTTGGAATGAATGCCCTTTTCAGCGACGTGGTCACTTGCCTGCGGGGCGGCCCTTGGCGGGATCGACGTCCAGATAGCGCCAGGACGTGAATTCCACGGGGTGGCGCCTGTAGTTTTTTAGCCACGGTTGCTGCAGGTCGGCAGAGATGGGATGCGTCAGCAGCACCCACGGCGTGTAAGCGTGGATCAGCTGAAACAGGTCGAAGTACAGACTGCGTCGGCGCGGCGTATCGGATAGCAGGCGCGCCTCCTCATAGCGTTTATTGTAATCGGGCAAGTTGAAGCGGGCATAGTTGGCGCGGCCAACGTTGCCGCCATACAACAATTGCATAAAGTTATCGCCATCGGGGAAGTCGGCGATCCAGTTGGTCTCGAACATCTGCACCTTGCCCAGGCGCGAGGCCTTGATGATTTCCGTCTTCTTGTCGCTTTTAAATTCCACGCGCAGGCCGATGGCGTTCAGGTTACGCCGCCACAATTCGTCGCGCAGCCGTCCCACCGTGCTCGGTTCCGTATGCATGGTGAGCAGCAAGGGCGTGCCGTCCGGCTGCGTGCGGAAACCGTCGGGGCCCGCCTTGTAGCCAAAGCGCTCCAGCAAGGCGCGCGCCAGCGCCGGATCGTAGCCGACGGGGCTGCGGTAGCTCTTGTCGTAACCAAGCACATTCGGCGGCAGCGGCGATTGCGCGGGCAAGGCCAGCCCCTTTTTTAATAAGGCGATGTCTTCGCGGCTGTTGTAGCTGA
The DNA here is from genome assembly GCF_059423585.1 of Janthinobacterium sp. GW460-12-1-14-LB5. Taxonomy (NCBI): domain Bacteria; kingdom Pseudomonadati; phylum Pseudomonadota; class Betaproteobacteria; order Burkholderiales; family Oxalobacteraceae; genus Janthinobacterium; species Janthinobacterium sp. GW460-12-1-14-LB5. Next base: position 39,473 of record NZ_JBWKYD010000038.1, read on the forward strand.
GGGCGATGGCGCGCCGCAGGGCCAGCTTGTCCTTGCTCGTGCCGCCCAGCACGGGATCGTCCATGTTCATCCACATGTAATACGTCTGCAGCACGGGAAAGCGCGTCAGCTGCAAGCCCTTGGCGGCCAGCGCCGGTTTCAGGGCGCCGTTTTCCAGCACCATGTCCGTCATCGATTCCGGCACTTGCTCCAGATAATCGAATTCGCCTTTCAGAAAACCCAGCATCCGCGATTGATATTCCTCAACGATGCGCACCTCGATGCGCTCGACCAGCGGTAATTGCTTGCCTTCCAGCGCGGCGGCGATGGCGCGCGCATCGGCCGGCAAGGCGGCCAGCGCCTTGGTTTCCGTATGGAACACGGTGGCACGGAAAGTCGGATTGGCTTGCAGCACGATCTTGTCGCTGCGCTTCCACTCCTTCACCAGGAACGGCCCCGTGCCCACGGGGTGACTACCGATCTGCCCTGCCGCCGGGTACGCTTCGGCCACTTCGCGCGCCACCACGGCAGTGGCCGGCATGGCCAGGTAGAACAGGAAATTCGGGTCGATGGCGTTCAGGCGGATGCGCAAGGTGTATTTGTCCAGCGCCTGCAAGCCGGCGATCGGCGTGTCGTAGCTGAATCTGGCTTTCAGGGCCGCATCGCCGACCAGCTTGTCTTCCAGCAAGAACAGCCACGGCGACTTCAGGGCCGGGTCATACAGCCGCGTCAGGCTGTACACATAATCCTGCGCCGTCACTTCGCGCGGCCGGCCCTTGAAGGCGGGATCGGGGGTGAAGAAAATGCCGGGCTGCAAGTGAAAGGTATACGTGCGGCCGCCATCTTCCACGGTGGGCAAGCCGCGCGCCGTATTGCCCTGCAGCTGCACCGGGCGCGCCAGGTAGTCATAGCGCAGCAGCGGGTCAAAGATGTTTTCCATCAAGTTCAGGCTGGCCAGGTCCGAGGCTACGGCCGGGTCCAGGCCCGTCTCGCTGGTGCTCAAAAACAGGTGCAGGGTCTTGTTCGCGCGGGCGGTGCTGGCGGACGCAGCCTCGGCGGCGTGGGCCGGTACAGTGAACAGCGTCAACAGGGCCAGGCCGGCGGCGCAGGCGGTTTTACGTAACAACATCATCAGTGGTCCAGTGCAGACAAGGGTAAGGAACGGCGATAAGCGGCAGGCATCCCCCACACTACGCGGGCACGCGACGGGGCGCCAATGAAAACAGGCTGCCAGCTTATAACTTTTTGGCATGCGATTGCTGCATTCTTTCATCAACTCGTATCGGGCTGCCTCTATACTTTGCTTGCAGCACCTTTTCACCTCCCCGAAATACAGAACTGATCGCATATGGCACTTAATTACATCTGGTCCGGCTTTTTCCTCGTTGGCTTCCTGGCCGCAGTGCTGCAGTGGCTGTTTCTCGGCGATACCGATATCTTCAAGCGCATCATCGACGGCACCTTCGAAACGGCGCGCATGGGCGTGATGGATATCGCCCTGCCCTTGGCGGGCGTGATGACCTTGTGGCTGGGCATCATGAACATCGGCGAAAAGGCGGGCATCGTCGGCTGGCTGGCGAAAGTCATCGCGCCGTTCTTTTCGCGCATCTTCCCGGAAATTCCGAAAGACCATCCGGCCACGGGCCACATGGTGATGAATTTTTCGGCCAATCTGCTGGGCCTGGACAATGCGGCCACGCCGTTCGGTTTAAAGGCCATGGAAAGCCTGCAAACCTTGAACCCGAACAAGGAAGAGGCGACGAATGCGCAAATCATGTTCCTGGTGCTGCATACCTCGGGCCTGACCCTGATTCCGCTGGCCATCATGGCGCAGCGCTCGATTCTCGGCGCGGCCGACCCGTCCGACATCTTTATCCCCTGCATGATCGCCACCTACGTCGCCACCATGGTCGGCATCATCACGGTGTCCATCAAGCAACGCATCAACTTGCTCAACCGGGTCGTGCTGGGCTGGATGGGCGGCATGACGAGCGCCATCGTCGCCATGATCTGGTATTTCACGCAATACCTGACGAAACAGGAAATCGAACTGGTCTCGAAAGTGGTCAGCAATCTGGTGTTGATCAGCGTCATCGCCATTTTCATCATCGGCGCCCTGCGCAAGAAGGTGAACGTGTATGACGCCTTCATCGAAGGGGCAAAGGGCGGCATCCAGACCTCGATCACCGTGATTCCCTACCTGGTCGGCATGCTGGTGGCCATCAGCGTGATCCGCAATGCGGGCGTGTTCAATTTCCTGATGAGCGGCATGAACTGGTTCTTCGCCAACCTGGGCATCAATACGGACTTCGTGCCCGCCCTGCCGACGGCCATGATGAAGCCGCTCAGCGGTTCCGGCTCGAAAGCCATGATGATCGATGCCATGAATACCTACGGCGTCGACTCGTTTGTTGGCCGCCTGGCCTGCGTGTTCCAAGGCTCGGCCGACACCACTTTCTATATCGTGGCCCTGTATTTCGGCTCGGTGGGCATCCGCAAGACGCGCTATGCCATTACGGCCGGCCTGATCGCCGATCTGGCCGGCGTGATCACCGCCGTGTTCGTCGCCTACGTCTTTTTCCACTAAGGAGAGCCATGTTCCGTCCCATCCTCATCGCCGCCTTGCTGGCTGGCATCGGCTTGTCGAATGCCCAGGCGCAATTGCCCGAATCCGTCAGCCTGCTGCTGCGCAGCGCGAATATTCCGGAAGACGCCATGGGCGCCATCGTCTTGCGCGGCAACACCACCGTGCTGTCGCATGGGGCGGAGCGCAGCATGCAGCCCGCATCCACCATGAAGCTGGTGACGACGGCCGTGGGCCTGGAGCAGCTGGGCCCCATCTTCCGCGGCCGCACGGAACTGCGCACCAGCGCCGACGTCATCAATGGCGTGCTGAAAGGCGACCTGATCCTGCGCGGCGGCGCCGACACGGATTTCAACGCGGACGTGCTGGCGCACATGCTGCAAACCCTGCGCAACCAGGGTATCGTGAAAATCAAGGGTGATTTGATCCTCGACCGCCAGCTGTTCCAGCCGGCCCGGCCCGACATCGGCGCGCCGCCGTTCGATGAATCGGCCGAGTTCCGCTACAACGTCATCCCCGATGCCTTGTTATTGAACACCAATTTGCTCGATATCAACATGAACTCGACGGACCGGCAATTGAGCATCCTCATGCAGCCGCCGCTCGAGAACGTCAGCATCAGCAGCGACATGAAACTGGTCAAGGGCAGTTGCGCGCGATGGGAAGATGGCTGGCGCCCGCCCGAATACCGGCGCGATGCGAGCGGCAAGCTGCAGGTGATACTGCACGGCACCTTCCCGCAAAATTGCAGCAAGGCTACCAGCATCAATGTGCTCGACCGCAATGATTATGCGGACCGTTTATTCCGCGCCACCTGGAAACGCCTGGGCGGCACGATCACGGGCACCGTGCGCGAAGCGCCGTTTACGGGCTTGCCGCCGACGGCCGAACCGGTCGGCACGCGCATGCTGGCCGACCACGTGGCGCGCGCCTTGCCGGAGGTCTTGCGCGATATCAACAAGACTTCCGACAACACTCTGGCCCGCACCCTGTTCCTCAGCCTGGGCAGCCTGCAAAGCGATGGCTGGCTGGGCAGCCGCCCCGTCGCCATGGCCGCGCCGGAAGACACGGCCACGCGCGCGCGGCAAGTCATCCAGGAATGGTTCCAGCGGCACCATATCGACACCCAGGGCATGCTGGTCGACAACGGTTCCGGCTTGTCGCGCACGGGACGCATTGCGCCAGCGCAAATGGCCGGCGTGCTGCAGGCGATGCAGCAAAGTCCGTGGGCCCCCGAGTTCCAGTCCAGCCTGCCCATCGTGGCGCTGGACGGCACCATGCGCAAGCGCCTGTTGAACAGCCCCGCAGCCACGCGGGCCCGCATCAAGACGGGAACATTAAAGAATGTGGTGGCCATCGCCGGCTACGTGCCTGACGCCAACAACCAGTTATGCGTGGTGGTCGCCATGATCAATAGCGACCTGGTGGGCAACGGCAACGGCCGCGCCGCCGTCGATGCCCTGATCGAATGGGTGGCCAGGAGCGGCGTCGCGCCGGTGGTCGCCGGTCAATAGACTAGTCCCGTGCCGTGCGTGGTACGCTGGCGAACGCCAGGCGCAGCACGTAGGCGGCGACGGCGCCGATCAGCAAGACGGTCACCAGCGACGCTTCCACGCCGAAGGCGCCGCCCGTCAGCATGGCATTGCCCACCAGTTCCCCCCGCAGCAGGCCGTCCGTGGCCGCATGGCCCGATACCGTCGAGGAAAACACCTGGCTGACGCAATAATTCCAGCCGACATGCGTGCCAATGCAAACCCACAGGCGGCGCGTCTGCATGTACAGGGCGGCTTGCAACACGCCATACGCAGCAATCGCGATGATGGCCAGCAGCGAAAAGCCGGCATTGGGCAAATGGGCCAGGGCGAACACCAGCGATGAAATCACGATGGCGGCCTTGCTGCCCAGCGCACGTGCCGTCACGCCGAACAGGATGCCGCGAAACATCATCTCCTCGGCCATGCCGACCAGCACCAGTTCAGCCAGCGGCAACAGCAACATCAAGCTCAGGGCGTTGACGCCGCTAAACTGATAGACGCCCAGCGCTGCCAGCACGACAAAGGTGAGAAAGACCAGTCCGGCGCCGAGCAGCAGGCCACGCCCCAGTTCCCCCGCCATGCCCGGCATTGCCAGTTCGGCCGGCTGGCGCTTTTCGATGCGCCGCACATAGAAACGGTAACCGAACCACACCAGTACCGCCGCCAGCAGCTGCGGCCACAGGACGCGGTAAGGCTTTTCCACCAGTTGGGAGGCAGTCCCCATCACCAGCGGCACCGCAGCAAAGGTCAGCACCATGCCCAGCACAATCTGCACCAGTGGATAGGCCATCAGGCGCGCCAGGGGGGATTTTTTCGTTGCCATGCTCAGGGTGTTGTCCATCATCGCTTTCCTCGTGGGTTGTCAGGGTATGGTTGCTAGTTGTTTCATACAGCGATAGTAGCAGTATTTATATAAGCACTTATATAAATATCGAAAGATGTTGTATTTTATGCACCCGTGGGGGAATGAGTGAAAGCGGGAAAAGGATGGCGAGGAATCAGCGGACGAAAAAAAACCCGACCATTGCTGATCGGGTTTTTCTCTCCTGCGAATAACAAGCCTGACGATAACCTACTTTCACACTGGTTGCAGCACTATCATCGGCGCAAAGTTGTTTCACGG
>NZ_JBWKYD010000039.1:0-38371 GCF_059423585.1 Janthinobacterium sp. GW460-12-1-14-LB5
CTCCCATCCCGACCCCACCAATAAAAGCAATGAGCCGATTCTGGAGCAACATCGTCAGCGAGCTGACCCCCTACGTCCCCGGCGAGCAGCCGAAACTGCCCGACCTGGTGAAACTCAACACCAACGAAAACCCCTACGGCCCGTCGCCGCAGGTGCTGGCCGCCCTGCGCGAAGCGGCCAACGACAGCCTGCGCCTGTATCCCGATCCCACGGCCAGCGAACTGAAGCAAACCCTGGCCGCCTACCATGGCCTCAACAGCGAGCAAGTGTTCGTCGGCAATGGTTCCGACGAAGTACTGGCGCTGGCCTTCATGGCCTTGCTCAAGCACGATGCGCCCTTGCTGTTCCCGGACATCAGCTACAGCTTCTATCCCGTGTATTGCAAGTTGTACGGCATCGATTACCGCACGGTCGCGCTCGACGACACCATGCGCATCCGTCCTGAAGACTACCGGGGGCCGTGCGGCGCCATCATCTTCCCGAATCCCAACGCGCCCACGGGCGTGGACTTGCCGCTGGCCGGCGTGGAAACCTTGCTGCGCGATCATCCCGACGCCGTGGTGGTGGTCGATGAAGCATATGTGGATTTCGGCGGCGAGAGCGCCGTGGCCCTGGTCGAGCGGTATCCGAATTTGCTGGTGGTGCAGACGTTCTCGAAATCGCGTTCGCTGGCCGGCTTGCGCGTCGGCTGCGCCTTCGGGCATGCGGACCTGGTCGAGGCGCTGGAACGGGTGAAGAACAGTTTCAACTCGTATCCGCTGGACCGGCTGGCGCTGGCCGGCGCCGTCGCGTCGCTGCACGACGAAGCGTATTTCCAGCAGACGCGCCAGGCCGTGATCGCCAGCCGCGAACAGTTGACGGCGGACCTGGCGGCGCTGGGCTTCGAGGTGCTGCCGTCCGTGGCCAACTTCGTCTTTGCGCGCCACCCGCAGCATGACGCGGCGCAACTGGCGGCCGGCTTGCGCGCCAGATCGGTGATCGTACGCCATTTCAACGCACCGCGCATCAGCCAGTATTTGCGCATCAGCATCGGTAATCCGGCAGAATGTGCGGCCCTGATGGCGGCTTTGCGCGCAGTGCTGTGACGCCATGCTGACCTTCGTCCCTGCCAGCATCGCCGATGGCGAGGCGCTGGCCAGCCTGCGCGTGGCCGCCATGCGCGACAGCCTGGAGCGCATCGGCCGCTATGATCCGCAGCGGGCGCGCCAGCGTTTCCTGGCCACCTACGACCCCGATTGCACCTGGCAGTTGCGCCAGGGCAGCGCGCTGGCCGGCTTCTATGTGTTGCGCCCGCAAGCGGATTATTTGCTGCTCGACCACCTCTACCTGGCGCCCGAATGCCAGCGGCAAGGCATGGGCGCGGCCGTGCTGGCGCGCGTGTTTGCCGAGGCCGATGCGGCCCGCAAGAGCGTGCGGGTGGGCGCCTTGCGCGGCAGCGAAGCGAACCGCTTCTATGTGCGTCACGGCTTCGTGGCGGATGGCGAGGAAGAGTTCGACCTGTATTACCGGCGCGCTCCCGCGCCTTGATGCTGCCGGCGGCGACTGTTTGTGCAACAATAATCGGATTCACACATCGACAGGACGGACAAAATGGCAAAAGTGGCATTCATCGGTTTGGGCGTCATGGGTTTCCCCATGGCAGGTCACCTGGCGGCGGGCGGGCACGACGTCACCGTGTACAACCGCAACCCGGCCCGCGCGGCCGCCTGGCTGGAGCAGCACAAGGGCAGCAGCGCCGCCACGCCGGCCGCCGCCGCTGCCGGCGCCGAGTTCGTCTTCACCTGCATCGGCAACGACAATGATCTGTATCAAGTCATCCTGGAAGAGGGCGGCTTGCTGTCCGCCATGGCGCCGGGCAGCATCCTGATCGACCATACGACGGCCTCGGCCGAAGCGGCGCGCACCATCCACGCGGCGGCGAAAGAGAAGGGCGTATTCTTCCTCGACGCGCCCGTGTCCGGCGGCCAGGCCGGCGCGGAAAACGGCAAGCTGACCGTGATGGTGGGCGGCGACGCGGAAGCGTATGCACGGGCCGAGCCCGTCATCGCGCTGTTCGCGCGCGCCGTCACCTACATGGGCGCGTCCGGTTCCGGCCAGCTGACAAAAATGGTCAACCAGATCTGCATCGCGGGCCTCGTGCAGGCGCTGAGCGAAGGCATCGCCTTCGCGGAAAACGCGGGCCTCGATGCGGCGCTGGTGGTGGACGTGATTTCCAAGGGCGCGGCGCAGTCATGGCAGCTGGAAAACCGGGGCAAGACCATGATCGAGCGCAAGTTCGACTTCGGTTTCGCCGTCGACCTGATGCGCAAGGACCTCGGTATCTGCCTGGCCGAAGCCAAGCGCAACGGCAGCGACTTGCCCGTGACGACCTTGACGGACCAGTTCTATGGCGAAGTGCAGCAGGCGGGCGGCAACCGTTACGACACGTCCAGCCTGATCACCCGCTTGAACAAAAAGTAACCGTTCAACTCATCAGCAAACAGCGGCGCGTCCCTGCCCAGGGCCGCGCCGCTCGTCGTTTACGGGGGTAAAAAATAAAAACGTCAGTTTCCGGAACATCTGGTTTCGATTTTCATGGAAAAGCATGGACTTCGCGAGCTCATCGTGTATTATTAAAAAACGAGATGAAATGTCCCAATTTTTAAAACATTATGAGCGGACCAGCATGAAAACTAACTCCTCAGCGATAACGCGCGTTGTCGACAAGAACATTCCCTATTTGTCTTCCGCCGTTGCCATCTGGCGTCCCCGCGCCGTGCTGCGCAGCTGGCCCGGCGTGGCCATCGCGCTGGTGATCGCCCTGTCGGCCACCTTTATTTCCAGCAATTACGGCGGCCCCCAGCTGCTGTACGCGCTGTTCTTCGGCCTGGCCTTCCACTTCCTCGCGTCCGACCCCACCTGCAAGCCCGGCATCGAGTTTTGCAGCAAGGTGCTGCTGCGCACGGGCGTGGCCCTGCTGGGCGCGCGCATCACCTTCAACCAGATCGCCTCGGTCGGCGTGACGCCGTTGCTGATCGTCGTGGGCGGCCTGGTGGCGACTTTGGGTTTTGGCTACCTGCTGGCCAAATGGCTGAAACGCCCCATCACGGAAGGCATCCTGTCGGGTGGTTCCGTGGCCATCTGCGGCGCCTCGGCCGCGCTGGCCATCTCGGCCGTGCTGCCGCAAACCAAGGAGAACGAAAAGTTTACGCTGCTGACGGTGGTGGGCGTGACGTCGCTGTCGACCTTGGCCATGATCGTCTACCCGCTGCTGGTCAAGCTGCTGGGCTTTGACCCGACGGAAGCGGGCGTGTTTATCGGCGGCACCATCCATGACGTGGCGCAAGTGGTGGGCGCGGGCTATCTGGTCAGCAACCATACGGGTGACGTCGCCACCTTCGTGAAACTGACGCGCGTGGCCTGCCTCGTGCCCGTCGTGCTGGGCCTGTCGATCATGTTCAAGCGCAAGGACGGCAAGAGCGAAGTCGATGCGCCGCCGCTCGTGCCGTTCTTCCTGATCGGCTTTGTCTGGCTCGTCATCACCAACAGCCTGGGCCTGATCCCGCATGAAGTGAATGGCTGGATCAACAATGCCTCGCGCGCCTGCCTGGTCATTGCGATTGCCGCCCTGGGCGTGAAAACTTCGTTCCAGTCGCTCGCCTCGCTGGGCTGGCGTCCCGTGATCATGCTGGTGATGGAAACCGTGTGGATCGCCGCCTTCGTCGCCATCGCCGTCCTGCTGACGCGCTGAGCGCTGGCCATTCGCCATGAAGATCCTTGTCCTCGGCGCCGGCGTGGTCGGCACGGCATCGGCCTGGTACTTGCGCCAGGCGGGCCACGACGTGCGCGTGCTCGAACGCCAGGCGGGCGCCGCGCAGGAAACCAGTTTCGGCAACGGCGGGCAGATTTCCGTCTCGCACGCGGAACCGTGGGCCAATCCCGCCACCCTGCGCAAGGTCGTGCGCTGGCTGGGCAAGGACGACGCGCCGCTGCTGTTCCGTCCCCGCCTCGACCCGCTGCAATGGCAGTGGGCGCTGCACTACCTGCGCGAATGCCTGCCGGCCAGGGTGGCGCGCAACATGCGCCAGATCGTCGCCCTGGCCGAGTACAGCCGCCAGAGCCTGCAAGCCTTGCGGCGCGAGACGGGCATTGCCTACGACCACCTGGAGCGGGGCATTTTGCATTTCTATACGGACCAGCAGGAGTTTGATAAATCGCAAGCAGGCGCCGCGCTCCTGCGTGAACTGGGCTGTCCGCGCAATACCGTCAGCGCCGATGAAGTGATTCGATTGGAGCCGGCCTTGCGCCACGCGCGCAGCCGCATCGTCGGCGGAGACTTTACGGCCAGCGACGAGTCTGGCGACGTGCATCTGTTTACCAAGGCCCTGGCCGCGCGCGCGGCGGTCACCGGCGTGGATTTCCAGTACGGCACCACGGTGACGCGGCTGCTGGCAGACGGCGAGCGCATCACGGGCGTGGAATGCATCGATGCGCAAGGCCGCCACCGCCTGGAATACGCGGACGCCGTGGTGGTGGCCATGGGCAGCTTTTCCGCGCCGCTGCTGCAGCCGCTGGGCATCCGCCTGATGTTGTATCCGGGTAAAGGTTATTCCGCCACGTATCCGATCATCGACCCCGTCAGTGCACCGAGCGTATCGCTGACGGATGACGGCCACAAGCTGGTGTTTTCGCGCCTGGGATCGCGCCTGCGCGTGGCGGGCACGTGCGAGCTGAACGGCTACACGCGCGAACTGAACCCCGTGCGCTGCGCCGCCATCACGCGCCGCGTGCAGGCCCTGTTTCCCCACGCCTGCGATTACAGCGATCCCGTTTACTGGGCCGGCTTGCGCCCGCTCACGCCGTCGAACGTGCCCTACATCGGCGCCACGCGCTACCGCCAGTTGTTCCTCAACACGGGCCACGGCACCCTGGGCTGGACCATGGGCTGCGGCGCGGGCAGGGCGATCGCCGACCTCGTGTCGGGACGGCGGCCCGACGTCGATTTTGCGTTTTGCGGCGAAGCTCCCCGGCATGAGGCCGCATTGGTTCAACTTAGGAGAGCACCACGATGAGAGACGACGCCATCCCCAGCCATACCCCCGGCGGCCTGACCCTGGCCGGCACCACCTACCAGTCGCGCCTGCTGGTGGGTACCGGCAAATACAAGGATTTCGAGGAAACGCGCCTCGCCATCGAAGAGAGCGGCGCCGAGATCGTCACCGTCACCATCCGGCGCGTGAATATCGGCCAGGAAAAAGGCGAGCCGAACCTGCTCGACTTCATTCCGCCGTCGAAATACACGATTTTGCCCAACACGGGCGGCTGCTACAACGCGCGCGACGCCGTCTACACCCTGCAACTGGCGCGCGAGCTGCTGGGCGGCCACCAGTTGTGCAAGCTGGAAGTGCTCGGCGATGAAAAGACCCTGTTCCCGAACATGCCGGAAACGTTAAAGGCGGCGGAACAGCTGGTGCGCGACGGCTTCCAGGTGATGGTGTATTGCAGCGACGACCCCATCCAGGCGCGCATGCTGGAAGATATCGGCTGCATCGCCGTCATGCCGCTCGCGTCATTGATCGGCTCGGGCATGGGCATTTTGAATCCGTGGAATCTGTCGCTGATCATCGAGCAAGCCCGCGTGCCCGTGCTGGTGGATGCCGGTGTCGGCACGGCGTCGGACGCCGCCATCGCCATGGAACTCGGTTGCGACGGCATCCTGATGAATACCGCCATCGCGGCGGCGCGCGAGCCGATCCGCATGGCGCGCGCCATGAAACTGGCAGTGCAGGGCGGACGCGAGGCCTATCTGGCCGGACGCATGCCCCGGAGAGCGGGCGCCATGAGCGCTTCGCCCTCGTCGCCGATGGCCGGGCTGATCGCCTGAGCCGCGCATTTACCGCAGTTTGCAGCACCGTAGTTGATATCGTTTCAAGCGTTTATAAAAACCACAATACCTGGAGATGACATGAAACACACACTCGTAGCGGCAGCCATCCTGGCCTCCTTCTTCGCCGGCAACGCCAGCGCCCAATCGTCCGTCACCGTGTACGGCTTGCTCGACGCGGGCTTGACGTCCGAGCACGGCGGCGCGGACGGTTCCGTCACCAAGCTGGCCACCGGCGTGCAGTCGGGCAGCCGCATCGGCTTCAAGGGTACGGAAGACCTGGGCAACAATCTGAAAGCCAATTTCCTGCTGGAAAATGGCCTCGACGTGGACACGGGCGCCAACCGCCAGGGCGCCTTGTTCGGGCGCAAGGCCTACGTGGGCCTGTCGGGCGACTTCGGCACCGTGAACCTGGGCTTGCAGCACAACCCGCTGTTCACGGCGCTGGACAATATCGACCCCTTCGAGACGGGCCTGACGGGCGCCTCGATCAACCTGATGAGCGTGGCCAGCCTGCGCACGAAAAATTCCATCATGTACGAGACGCCCAAGGTCAAGGGCCTGTCGGCATCGATCATGTACGGTCTGGGAGAGAAGCCGGACAGCAATACCCTGGGCCGCACCATCGACTTTTCCATCGACTACGCCAACGGCCCGCTCGTGCTGACCCTGGCGCACGACAACCGCAAGGACACGCCGCTGAACACGGCGAAAGTGACCTTGCTGGGCGGCACCTACGACTTCGGCCCCGCCAAGCTGCACGCCGCGTATGAAACGGACAAGGACGATGCGGGCACGGATTTCCGCAACTACATGCTGGGCGCGTCGGCCCCTGTGGGCGCGGCCGGCAGCGTGATGGCGTCGTACATCCGCAAGGATGACCGCACGAATGCGCGCCGCGGCGGGCGCCAGCTGGCCATCGGCTACACGTATGCCTTGTCCAAGCGCACGAACCTGTACACCTCGTACGGGCGCATCAGCAACGATGGTGCGGGCACCAACTTCGTTGGCGATGCATCGAGCGGCGGCAGCGTGCCCTTGCCTGGACATAACTCGAGCGCCTTCACGGCCGGCATGCGCCTGAAGTTCTAAACGCGGCAGTGCAGGTAGCGATGGCGGCTTGTCTGTTGCGGATAAGCCGCCATTGTTGTTTCAGGAGTGGGGCAAAGTCGCAGATTCCGGATTCAGGAATGAAACAGTCCGATTTTTCATGAATTTTCATTGACAGCCCAATTCGCAACCGTTAAATTGAACACGTATTTCAAATATCGGAACAAAATATACCGATTTTTCATAAAACCATAAGGAGACTGAGCCATGACCGATTTGTCCGACCAAAAAGCCGCCGCCGCTGCCGTTCCCGTTGGCCCGCAAAAGATGACGCCTTCCGAAGCGTTCGTGGAAACCCTGGCCGCCAATGGCGTGACCGATATGTTCGGCATCATGGGCTCGGCCTTCATGGACCCGATGGACATCTTTGCGCCGGCCGGCATCCGCCTGATTCCCGTCGTGCACGAGCAGGGCGCCGGCCACATGGCCGACGGCTATGCGCGCGTCTCGGGCCGCCATGGCGTCGTCATCGGCCAGAACGGCCCCGGCATCAGCAATTGCGTCACGGCGATTGCCGCCGCCTACTGGGCGCACACGCCCGTCGTCATCATCACGCCGGAAACGGGCACGATGAGCATGGGCCTGGGCGGCTTCCAGGAAGCGAACCAGTTGCCGATGTTCGAGGAATTTACGAAATATCAAGGCCACGTCACGAATCCCGCCCGCATGGCGGAGTTCACGGGCCGCTGCTTCGACCGCGCTATGTCGGAAATGGGCCCGACGCAACTGAACATCCCGCGCGATTATTTTTATGGCGAAATCAAGGCCGAGATCCCGAAACCGAACCGCCTGGACCGCGGCGCTGGCGGCGAGCAAAGCCTGAACGATGCGGCGGAACTGCTGGCCAAGGCCAAGTTCCCCGTGATCATTTCGGGCGGCGGCGTCGTCATGGGTGAAGCGATCGAAGAATGCAAGGCCCTGGCCGAGCGCCTCGGCGCGCCGGTGGTGAATAGCTACCTGCACAATGACTCGTTTCCCGCCAGCCACCCGCTGTGGTGCGGTCCGCTCGGCTACCAGGGTTCCAAGGCGGCGATGAAACTGATCGCCCAGGCCGACGTCGTCGTGGCCCTTGGTTCGCGTCTGGGACCGTTCGGCACCTTGCCGCAGCACGGCATGGATTACTGGCCGAAGAACGCCAAGATCATCCAGATCGACGCCGACAACAAGATGCTGGGCCTGGTGAAAAAGATTTCGGTCGGTATCTGCGGCGACGCCAAGGCGGCCGCCAAGGCGATTCTTGCCCGCCTGGACGGCAAGACGCTCGACTGCGATGCCACGCGCGACGCGCGCTATGCCACCGTGCAAGCCGAGAAGGCCGCGTGGGAAGAGGAATTGACCAACTGGACGCACGAAAAAGATGCGTACAGCCTGGACATGATCGAAGAGCAAAAGAAAGAGCCGGGCAATTATCTGCACCCGCGCCAGGTCTTGCGCGAGCTGGAAAAAGCCATGCCGGAAGACGTGATGGTGTCGACCGACATCGGCAACATCAACTCGGTGGCGAACAGCTACCTGCGCTTCGAAAAGCCGCGCAGCTTCTTTGCGGCGATGAGCTTTGGCAACTGCGGCTACGCGTTTCCGACGATTATTGGCGCGAAAGTTGCCGCGCCGCACCGTCCGGCCGTGTCGTATGCGGGCGACGGCGCCTGGGGCATGAGCCTGATGGAAACGATGACCTGCGTGCGCCACAACATTCCCGTCACGGCCGTGGTGTTCCACAACCGCCAGTGGGGCGCGGAAAAGAAAAACCAGGTCGATTTCTACAACCGCCGCTTCGTGGCCGGCGAGCTCGACAACCAGAGCTTCGCGGAAATTGCGCGCGCCATGGGCGCCGAAGGCATCACGGTCGACAAGCTGGAAGACGTGGGCCCGGCCCTGAAGAAGGCGATCGACATGCAGATGAATGAAGGCAAGACCACCATCATCGAAATCATGTGCACGCGCGAACTGGGCGACCCGTTCCGCCGCGATGCGCTGAGCAAGCCTATCCGTCATCTGGACAAGTACAAAGACTACGTGTAATCAGTCAGCCCGATCCTTGTATGACCCCGGCATCGCGCCGGGTTTTATGTGCCGGAGCCATTGCTTCATGCTTCCATGGTTCCGGCACTTTTTTTACCGAATTGGAGTCGCCATGAAAGCCCTGCACCGCATCATCGAACAAGCCCGTGCCGTGCCGAAAAACATCGTCTTGTGCGAGGGCAGCGACATGCGCGTGCTGCAGGCGGCCGCGCGGGCCGCCGCCGAAGGCCTGGCGCACATTACCCTCGTCGGCAAGCCGGCCGCCATCCTGGCCCTGGCGCACGAGCACGGGCTGAACCTCGATGCCGTGCGCCTGGTCGACCCGGCAACATCCGAGGAGTCGGAACACTATGCCCAGCAATTGTTTGTGCTGCGTCAAGCCAAGGGCATGACGGTGGAGCAGGCGCGCATCGCCGTGCAAGACCCGCTGTGCTACGCCAACCTGATGGTGCGCCTGGGCGACGCCGACGGCTGCGTGGCGGGGGCCGTGCACACGACGGCCGATGTGGTGCGCAGCGCCATCCAGATCATCGGCGTCGATCCTGCCTTCAAGCTCGTGTCGAGCTTTTTCCTGATGATGCTGTGCGAACCTTTCCACAGCCTGAAGGGCGGTTTTATTTTCTCCGACTGCGCCCTGGTGGTCGACCCGAAAGCCGAGGAGCTGGCCGACATCGCCATGGCCGCCGCCGACAGCGCGCAAGCCTTGCTGATGGAAGAGCCGCGGGTCGCCATGCTGTCGTTTTCCACCAGCGGCAGCGCCCACCATGCGGCCGTCGACAAGGTGCATGCGGCCACGGACCGGGTCAAGGCCCAGCGTCCGCTGCTGGCCATCGATGGCGACGTGCAGCTCGACGCGGCCATCGTGG
Source organism: Janthinobacterium sp. GW460-12-1-14-LB5 (assembly GCF_059423585.1). Classification (NCBI taxonomy): domain Bacteria; kingdom Pseudomonadati; phylum Pseudomonadota; class Betaproteobacteria; order Burkholderiales; family Oxalobacteraceae; genus Janthinobacterium; species Janthinobacterium sp. GW460-12-1-14-LB5. Next base: position 9,862 of record NZ_JBWKYD010000039.1, read on the forward strand.
CCGAGATTTCGCAGAGAAAAGTCAAGGATTCCGTCGTCAACGGCCGCGCCAACGTGCTGGTGTTCCCGAACCTGGACGCGGGCAATATCGGCTACAAGCTGGCCGAACGCATGGGCGGCGCCGTCGCCATCGGGCCCTTGCTGCAGGGCTTGAACAAGCCGGCCAACGACTTGTCGCGCGGCTGCAGCGCGATTGATGTGTACAACGTGATTGCCGTGACGGCCGTGCAGGCCCAGGGTGGGCGCTGAGTTGTTCAGCCTGCCCGTGCTGGCGCTGCTGGGCGTGGTGGCGGCCGGCACGTATTTCCAGACCGTCACGGGCTTTGGCCTGGGCATGATCGTCATGGGCGTGGCCAGCGGCCTCGGCCTGGCGCCCGTGCCCGCGCTGGCGGCCCTCGTCAGCTTATTGTCCCTGGCCAATTGCCTGGTGGCCTTGCCGGGCGCCTTGCACCACCTGGACTGGCGCGCCATCCGCGCGGCCAGCATCGGCTTGCTGCCGGCCATGGCGGCCGGCGTGTTGCTGTTGGGATATCTGGACCAGGCGTATGCGCCCGTGCTGAAACTGTTGCTGGGCGCGGCCATCGTGTATGGCGGCGTCAGCATCCTGCTGCAGGCGCCGCCGGGACCGGGCGCGGCGGACAAGCGCAGTTTCTTCATCAGCGGCGTGTGCGGCGGCCTGTTCTCGGGCCTGTTTTCGCTGGCGGGACCGCCGCTCGTGTACCAGTTTTATCGCCAGGAAATGAGTTTAACCACCATCCGATACAGCTTGATCTTTTTGTTTGCCATCAGCGCGGGCGGGCGCTCGCTGATGGCGGGCAGCCAGGGCCAGCTCGACGCGAAAGTCTTGCTGCTGTGCACGCTGGCCTTGCCCGTCGGCGTGCTGGCCACCATGGCCGGCAAGCGCTACCCGCCGCCGATCGCCCAGCGCGGCATGCGCCGCATCGCGTTTGCCGTGCTGACCGCCATCGGCCTGTCGCTGATGGCGGCGGCCGTGCCGCAATTGCTGAACTAGGCCTTGAACGTCAATAAAGGTTTCAAGCGCGCCACCGATTGCAGCAAGCCCGCTTCCTCCTGCGCGGCAATGACGGGACCGATCTTTTTATACGCCATCGGCGCTTCCTCGACGCGGCGCTCTTCGCGCAGCGTCACGCACTGGAAGGCCATCTCGTCTCCGCCCACGGTGGGCCGGATGGCGCGCATGGCTTGCCTGCGGATGCTGCGCCCCGCGCCGTGCGAGCACGACCACAGCCAGTCGGGATTGCCCATCCCCGTTGCCACGTAAGAATAATCGCCCATGGAACCGGGGATCAGCGCCAGGTCGCCTTCGCGCGCGGGCGTGGCGCCCTTGCGGTGGATGTTCATGCCATGCTCGCGCAGGATGACGTTGTGCGGCACGTCCACCACCAGGCGCGATTGATCCTGCGCAAACACTTGCGACAGGCTGTCGCGCACCAGTTCGGCCAATACCATGCGGTTGACCCAGGCGTAGCGCGAGGCCACGCCCATGGCGTCCATGTATTCGCCGGCCAGTTCGCCCGTCAAGCCGTACAGGCCCGACTGCGGGTGGCGCACGCCTTTCGGCCACGCCTCCCTGGCGCGGTCCATCCAGCGGCTGCCGACAAAAAAGCCCACGTCGCGGCTGCCGCTGTGGATCATGACGACCACTTCGCCGGGCACCAAGCCGTGCCGGTACGCGGCGTGGCGGTCCATGACGGCATCGACCAGCTGGATTTCCACGAAATGGTTGCCCGATCCCGTCGTGCCCAGGCTGGGGTCGCGTATCACTTCGCGCGTGCCGACCAGCGCTTCGGGTGCATGGCGCAAGCCGCCGCCCAGTTCGCGCAGGGCGATGCAATCGTCGAGCTCGCGCAGCAAGCGTTGCTTGTCGACGCGTGGCCACAAGCCATCGTCATGCAGGCTGTCGATGAACGCTTCCGGCCCCACGTCGAACAGGGCGGCAAACGCCTTCGAGCGCAGCGGCACGTTGCGGCCGTCTTCCAGCAACACGTGTTTGAGCTTGCTCAATAACTGCGGCTTGCGTGCTTCGAACTGCGCCAGGGTCAAGCCCGTCGTGATCAGGCGCATGCCGCAGGCGATGTCCGTGCCGGGGATGGCGGGGATCACCATGTCGGGGCTGGTGGCGACGATGCTGCCGACGGGCGCGATGTTGCCCGGGTGGAAGTCGGGCGTGGCGCACGCCTTGCACACATGGCCATCCTGGCCCGGCACGGCGACGGCGGCAAACTCCATCAACTGGCGCACGGCTTTTTCCTCGAGCGGAAAGTTGTGGGGCAGCAGCACGGACGCCTGGGCGTGCGGATTGCTGAGTGTATAAATGCCGTCGGCATAGGCGACGGCGATGCCCTGGCGGCGCAGGGCTTTTTGTAATCTGGATATGGGAAACACGATTCTGCTCCGGAAATAACGAATGCACGGCCCTTTTGCAAGGGCCATGTTTGTTTTCCACGCAGCAGCGACAGGAAGTGCCGCCAGCTTAGCAAATTTTACGGGGATTGCAAAGCCAGGGATGCGCACGATAGGATGAGCCACTTGCAAAATAATCAAACAGCCTTTATATTCGCGGTTCTTTCTCGAACCTCTTCCTTATTGGAGCCAAAAGTGCCTCGCTTCTTCGCCATCACCTGCTAACGCTGACGAAATGCTCTCTGCAGCATCGTTCGGCGCGTTGACGCCCCCGATTGCTGCGGCACTGTTTTTGCTCTTTCCGCACACGTATCCAGGACCACCGTCCTGATCGTCCACGCCCGAACACGTCGTCAGCACCCCTGACCCTGTATGGACACGCCCCGGTGAACGCGGCGTGGGACGCTATGTTTTTACAATCTTTGCCCTTATTTAAATACCCGCGCACGCCGCACCTGGAAGGCTCGCGCCTGCAGGACGGCGACGACGGTTCCGACCAGATGCCCCTGAAAAAGCTGGCCGGCCAGTACGTCGTCATCGAGGAAAAAATCGATGGCGCCAACTCCGCCGTGTCGTTCAGCGATGCGGGCGAGGTGCTGCTGCAGTCGCGCGGCCATTACCTGACGGGCGGCGGCAGCGAACGCCAGTTCAACCTGTTGAAACCGTGGGCGCATGCGCATGAGCACGCCTTGCTGCATATGCTGGAAGATCAATTTGTGCTGTTTGGCGAGTGGTCTTACAGCAAGCATTCCGTGTTTTATGACCGGCTGCCCCATTATTTCAACGAGTTCGACGTGTATTGCCGCCGTACGCAGATGTTTTTGTCGACGGCGCGCCGCCACGCCATGCTGGCCGGCTCGCCCGTGCTGTCCGTCCCCGTGCTGTACGCGGGCACCATGCCCGCGTCGCCGAAACAGCTGTGGCAGCTGTTGCGCCATTCGCTGGCCAAGTCCCGGTTGTGGCGCGACGCCTTTGAAAACGTGGTGGCGCGCGAGCGCCTGCCGCTGGACCTGTGCTGGAAGCAGACGGACAAGTCCGACCACGCGGAAGGCTTGTACCTGAAAGTGGAAGACGACGAGCAGGTGCTGGCCCGCTACAAGCTGGTGCGGCATGACTTTACGCAAACCATCCTCGACAGCGGTTCGCACCACAGCACGCGGCCATTGATCCCGAACCTGCTGGCCGACGGCGTCGACCTGTACGCGCCGCAGCCGCTCGTCACGTGGGAAAGCCTGGGCTTGCACACCTGCCAATCGCTGGACGAACTGGCAGCTTACTCAAGGAGTACAAGATGAACTGGAAACAGTTACAACAACTGGTGCCGCAAGCGGGCCGGTCGCCCGATTTCAACGCCTGCCTGGCCGCTTTTCCGCAGCTGGAACTGGCCAAGACGACGCCGCAAAACCCCGTGTATCACGCGGAAGGCGACGTGTGGACGCATACGATGATGGTGGTGGAGTCCCTGCTGGGCATGCCTGAATATCAGCAAGCCACGCGGGCGGAACAGGAAATCGTGTTCCTGGCCGCCTTGCTGCACGACGTGGCCAAGTGCAGCACCACGGTAATCGACCCGGTGACGGGCGCCATCGGCCAGCCGGGCCACTCGCGCAAGGGCGCGCTCGATGCGCGCATCGCCCTGTGGGACTGCGACGTGCCGTTTGCCGCGCGCGAGGAAATCTGCCGCCTGATTAACGTGCATCAAGTGCCGTTCTTTGCGCTGGAACAATCTCGGCGCGGCGTCACGCCGGAATTTACCGTGCGCGAACTGTCGTGGCAAGTCGATATCCGCCTGCTGGCCATGCTGGCCGAGGCCGATATCCGCGGCCGCATCTGCCCCGACCCGCAGCGCATTCTCGATGCCATCGAGCTGTTCCGCGAAATGGCGCGCGAGGAAGGCTGCTATGGCCAGCGCAGGGTCTTTGTCGACGACCACACGCGCGTCAAATACTTTCGCGGCGCCGAGGCGCACCCCGATTACTCGCTGTTCCAGGAGCCGGGTTCGCGCGTGATCGTCATGTCGGGCTTGCCCGCGTCCGGCAAGAACACGTGGGTGGAGAAGCACCATCCGCGCCTGCCCGTCGTGTCGTTTGACGATGCGCGCACGGCCTTGGGTTTGAAGCACGGCAAGAACGAGGGGCAGGTGGGCGACTATGCGGAAGAGCGGGCGCGCGAATTGCTGCGCCGTGGCGAACCGTTCGTGTGGAACGCCACGCATCTGTCCAAACTGATGCGTGAAAAGACGCTCAACCTGCTGTATAAATACCATGCGCAGGTGGAGCTCGTGTACCTGGAGCAGCCGCGCAAAGAGCTGCTGCGGCGCAACGGCCAGCGCGACACCTCGCTCAGCAACAAGAAGCTGCAAGCCATGCTGTGGAACTGGGAAATTCCGCTGCCCATGGAGGCGCACACGGTGCGCTACGAAGTGGCCTGAATCCCTATCGCCTCAAGCCACCCAGCAATTGCGCGATCTCGCTGAACAGCTCATTGTTCAGCGAGGCGGGCAGGGTGGTGGCCAGGCTGCGGCTGTAGTAGGCACCCAGGTCCAGGCCCAGGCCCAGTCCGCAGATTTCCACGGCGCCCTGTGCTTCGCGGCGCGCCACCACCTGTTTCAGATGTTGCGCCAGGTAAAACTCGTCGTTGGCCAGATTCGTGGCCGTATCCATCGGGCAACCATCTGACACGACGAGCAGGATGCGCCGCCGCTCCGGGCGTGCCAGCATGCGCGTGCACGCCCAATCCACGGCTTCGCCATCGACGCCTTCGCGGTACAGGTCCGCTTTCAGCAGCGCCGCGATGTCGGGCCGCGCGCGGCGCCAGTTCGTCTCGCCATCCTTGAAGACCATGTGCACGAGTTCATTCAAGCGGCCCGGATGGGCGGGCGAGCGGGCGCGCATCCAGTCGCGCCTGACTCTTCCCCCGTTCCAGGCGCCCGTCGTAAAGCCCAGCAATTCCGTCGTGATGCCGGCCTGGTCCAGTGCGCGTAGCAATATGTCCAGCAGCACGGCCACGGATTCCGCATGTGTCTTCATGGAGCCGGAGCAATCGACGAGAAAAGTGACGAGGCAATCGGCCTGCGGCAGGAATTGTTCCTTGCGAAACAGCCTGCGTTCCGACGGCGAGCTGATCAGCTGGGCCAGGCGCCGGCCATCGATATAACCCTCTTCTTCGCCGAACGACCAGCCGTCGCGTTGGGGCACGGCCAGCAATTGCGTGAAGCGCCGGGCCAGGCGGGCCGTGTTGATGCCCAGGCTGGCGATGCGCGCATCCATGCGTTCGCGGTAGTCGAGCAGCAGGGCGCGGCGCACGAGCTCGCCTGCCTTGTCTTCGCGGTCATATGCCGTGCAGTAAATCTTGTAGCCGCCGTCGCCATCGCTGAAGGCGCGGCTGTCGCCCAAGGGCGCCGCGTCGGGCAGGTGGTCGTTATCGCTGTCGAAATCGAGCAGCAGCTTGAACGCCGCCTGCGCTTTCGCGTCGCCGGCCTCGTCCTGGCTGCCGTCGCGCGCCGCTTGCGCCTCTTTCAGCATGGCATCGACGGCATGGGCGATGGCCAGCGCATGGCGCGCAAAGGCGGCCTGGTCGGCGCGGTGGCGGCGCAAGCCCGCCAGGTCGCCGCTCAGTTGCGACGACACGGACCAGCGCGTGGCTTCAATAAAATCTTCCGTCTTTTCCAGCACGGGCCTGGCCGTCAGGCGCGACCAGCACATCTGGAACACTGTATACAAGAGCAAGCCCGACGCGCCTTCGGCCAGGCCGGAATCGTAGAACGCGTGCGACCAGGCAGTAAAACGGTGGCGCAGGTTGGCGATGACGCCGGCATGTTGATCTGGCGCAAGCGTCTCCACCCTTAATTGCTCCAGCAGCTCGAACACGAGCCGCGCCACAGGCTCGGGCGGGCACAGCGACTTGTGCAGGGCCGCGTCCGTGTGCAGCAAACGCAGGGCCACGCTGTCGGCCGCGCCGCGCAGCGACGGCAAATCCTGCAGTGCCGCATCGGGCTGCAGATGGGCGGCGTGGATGGGCAGGGGACGGTGGCCGTCGTGCAGGCGCCGTCCGCGGTAGCGGATCGAGGGGGAGCCGCTCAGTGCGCGGATGGCGCCCGCGCACAGCTCATCCGTTTCCTGCTGTTCGCGCGTGTAGGCGGCGGGAGCAGTGACTTCGGCGCTCATGCCTGGCTCGCCAGCAATTCCTCATTGAAGCAGCGCTGGTAATACTCGGCCACCATGGGCCGCTCGGCCTCGTCGCATTTGTTGAGGAAGGACAGGCGGAAGGCGAGGGCCGGGTCGCGGAAGATCTGGCAATTCTCGGCCCAGGTAATCACCGTGCGTGGCGACATCAGGCACGCCAGGTCGCCCGCCGCATAGCCGTGGCGCGTGAGGCTGGCCACGGCCACCATGCTGCTTGCCAGCTGGCGGCCTGCCGCGTCGTTCATGGCGGGAACTCGCGCCAGCACGATGTCCGTTTCTTCGTTCTGTGGCAAATAGTTCAGGGTGGCAACAATGTTCCAGCGGTCGATCTGTGCGTGATTGAGCACTTGCGTGCCGTGGTACATGCCGTTCAGGTTGCCCAGGCCCACCGTGTTCGAGGTGGCGAACAAACGGAAGTGGGGATGGGGCGTGATGACCCGGTTCTGGTCGAGCAAAGTAAACTTGCCGTCGCGCTCGAGGATGCGCTGGATGACGAACATCACGTCGGGGCGGCCTGCGTCGTACTCGTCGAAGATCAGGGCTACGGGGCGTTGCAAAGACCAGGGCACGATGCCTTCCTGGAATTCCGTTACCTGCTGCTGTTCGCGCAGCACGATGGCATCCTTGCCCACCAGGTCCAGGCGGCTGATGTGGCCATCGAGGTTGACGCGCACGCAGGGCCAGTTCAGGCGCGCCGCCACCTGCTCGATATGCGTGGACTTGCCCGTGCCGTGCAAGCCTTGCACCATCACGCGGCGGTTGTGCGTGAAACCGGCCAGAATCGCCAGGGTCACGTCCTTGTTGAAGCGGTAGGCGGGATCGATGTCGGGCACGTGCGGATCGCGCTCCGTGAAGACGGGCACGAGCAGGTCGCTGTCGATATGGAACAGGCTGCGCACGGACTGCAAGGTTTGCGCTGCGGCGGCGGGGGGATGTTGGCGTGAATCTGGCACCTTGTTCTCCTGGTCAAGCCGCAGCATGGGTGCCGCAGCGGTTATGAATTACCTGTTTGCAATGCGTCGTCGTCCCCGCCCGTCGTCGGCATGGTTTCCGATTCGATGGCGGCCAGGGCTTGCGCGGCGCGTTGCAATGCTGGCAAGAAATGTAAAGCCTTGTCGTGCGTCAAACGGATGATGGGCGCCTGGATCGCCACGGCCAGGTTCGAGCGGCCGTTCGGGTTCGGCACCAGCACGGCCACGCACAGCAGGCCGGGCAGGAATTCCTCGTCGTCCAGCGCATAGCCGTTGCGGCGCACCAGTTCCAGTTCGCGCTCCAGCTTGGCGGGGTCCGTTTCCGTCTTGTCCGTAAAGCGCGTCAATTCCATGTGGCCCAGCAGGCGGCGCCGCTGCACGGGCGTCATCTGCGCCAGGAACAGCTTGCCGCTCGACGAGCAGTGGGCCGGCACGCGTGAACCGGGATGCAGGTAGAAGCGCAGCGGGGCCGCCGTTTCCACCCGGTCCAGGTACACCACTTCGCTGCCGCTGAAGGCCGTCAGGTTGCAGCTTTCGCCCACTTCCTCGACCAGCTGGCGCAAGACCATGCGGCGGGCGCCATGGAAAGTGTTGTTAATCAAGAGGTTAGACGCCAGGCGGCGCAGGCGCACGCCCGTGCTGTAGTGGCGGCCGTCGCTTTCGCGCTGCAGCACGCCCACGCTTTCCAGCTGTTGCAGCATGCGGTGCAGGGTGGGCTTCGGCAGCCCCGTTTCTTCCACCAGCGCTTGCAGCGACAGCAGTTGGTCTTTCTCGGCAATCACTTCCAGCAAGGCAAACAAACGCATCGTGGGCGTGTCGCCTTCCAGTTTTTCCGGCTCAAGTTTTGGGGATGAAATCATGTCCATGGTGGCCTCGGTTGGGTAGCTCTGAGTGTTACATCAGCTTATTTCATTTTCGAACTCAAATTGTACCGTTTCCTCGAAATTCTGTTTGACTTTTGATTGCCGAGCGCTTAAATTGAATTGTATATCAAATTTCGGAACAAAATATACCGTTTTTTGATAATTTAGCTTAAGTTCATCACTACAGACCAGGAGACACCCATGAATGACATGACCGAGCAAAAAGCCGCCGCCGCAGCGGCCACCCCCACCGGGCCGCAAAAGATGACGCCTTCCGAAGCGTTCGTGGAAACCCTGGCCGCCAATGGCGTGACCGACATGTTCGGCATCATGGGCTCGGCCTTCATGGACCCGATGGACATCTTCGCGCCGGCCGGCATCCGTTTGATCCCCGTCGTGCACGAGCAGGGCGCCGGCCACATGGCTGACGGCTATGCCCGTGTCTCGGGCCGCCATGGCGTCGTCATCGGCCAGAACGGCCCCGGCATCAGCAATTGCGTCACGGCCATTGCCGCCGCCTACTGGGCGCACACGCCCGTCGTCATCATCACGCCGGAAACGGGCACGATGAGCATGGGCCTGGGCGGCTTCCAGGAAGCGAACCAGCTGCCGATGTTCGAGGAATTTACGAAATATCAAGGCCACGTCACCAATCCGGCCCGCATGGCGGAATTCACGGGCCGCTGCTTCGACCGCGCCATGTCGGAAATGGGCCCGACGCAATTGAACATCCCGCGCGACTATTTTTATGGCGAAATCAAGGCGGAAATCCCGAAACCGAACCGCCTGGACCGCGGCGCCGGCGGCGAGCAAAGCCTGAACGATGCGGCCGAGCTCTTGGCCAAGGCCAAGTTCCCCGTGATCATTTCGGGCGGCGGCGTCGTCATGGGCGAAGCGATCGAGGAATGCAAGGCCCTGGCCGAGCGCCTCGGCGCGCCCGTGGTGAACAGCTACCTGCACAATGACTCGTTTCCCGCCAGCCACCCGCTGTGGTGCGGTCCGCTCGGTTATCAAGGCTCGAAGGCGGCGATGAAACTGATCGCCCAGGCCGACGTCGTCGTCGCCCTCGGTTCGCGCCTGGGACCGTTCGGCACTTTGCCGCAGCACGGCATGGATTACTGGCCGAAGAACGCCAAGATCATCCAGATCGACGCCGACAACAAGATGCTGGGCCTGGTCAAAAAGATTTCGGTCGGTATCTGCGGCGACGCCAAGGCGGCCGCGAAAGCGATTCTGGCCCGCCTGGACGGCAAGACGCTCGACTGCGATGCCACGCGCGACGCGCGCTATGCCACCGTGCAAGCGGAAAAGGCCGCGTGGGAAGAAGAATTGACCAACTGGACGCACGAAAAGGATGCGTACAGCCTGGACATGATCGAAGAGCAAAAGAAAGAGCCGGGCAACTATCTGCACCCGCGCCAGGTCTTGCGCGAGCTGGAAAAAGCCATGCCGGAAGACGTGATGGTGTCGACCGATATCGGCAACATCAACTCGGTGGCGAATAGTTACTTGCGCTTCGAGAAGCCGCGCAGCTTCTTTGCGGCGATGAGCTTTGGCAACTGCGGCTACGCGTTCCCGACGATTATCGGCGCGAAAGTTGCCGCGCCGCACCGTCCGGCCGTGTCGTATGCGGGCGACGGCGCCTGGGGCATGAGCCTGATGGAAACGATGACTTGCGTGCGCCACAACATTCCCGTCACGGCCGTGGTGTTCCACAACCGCCAGTGGGGCGCGGAAAAGAAGAACCAGGTCGATTTCTACAACCGCCGCTTCGTGGCCGGCGAGCTCGACAACCAGAGCTTCGCGGAAATTGCGCGCGCCATGGGCGCCGAAGGCATCACGGTCGACAAGCTGGAAGACGTGGGGCCGGCCCTGAAGAAGGCGATCGACATGCAGATGAATGAAGGCAAGACCACCATCATTGAAATCATGTGCACGCGCGAGCTGGGCGACCCGTTCCGCCGCGATGCGCTGAGCAAACCGATTCGTCACCTGGACAAATATAAAGACTATGTTTAAGTCAGCGGCCCTGTGAGGATCTGGCCTGTGACCAAATTCTCACAGATTGTCACGAAAACATCATAATTTCATTAAAGAATACAAGACGTCCCGTTTTTTGGATTATTTGATTTGACAAGGCCATGCTTAAGGCTTAAATTCAATAAAAGACAAAAAACGGAACGTAGCGTATCAAAAACGATTTACGGAGACCACCATGAACCACCCTGTACCGCACACCGACGCCGTCACCATCGACTTCCTGCAAGCGTTCGGCGATGCCTGGAACCGCCACGATATCGAGGCCCTGATGGCCGCCATGGCTGACGACTGCGAATTCCACGCCGTCGCCGGTCCTGACTTGCTGGGCAAGAGTTTTATCGGCCGCGACGCCGTGCGCGCCGGTTTCGAGCTGGCCTGGCAAACCTTTCCCGACGCCGCCTGGCTCAACCCCGTGCACTTCGTCAGCGGCCAGCGCGGCGTGACGGAGTCGACCTTTGCCGGCACCAAGGCGGATGGCACGCGCATCGAGGCGCGCATGGTCGACATCTTCACCTTCCGCGACGGCAAGATTGCCGTGAAGAACGCCTTCCGCAAGGATCGCCCACCCGTCGTCAAAGCTTGAGCCAGTACGTTCACCGGGAATGATCATGAACAAACCTGTCGACACCCCATCTGACGTACTGGGCAACAGCACCGCCGCCCGCACGGCCTATGATCCCGCCTTCGATCCGCTCGTGGCCCAGCGGCCCGGCCACGGCAATGCCTACGCGCCCACCTACTGGATCGGCACGGCCGGCGAACCGCCCGCCGACGACGGCCCCATCACGCATGACATCGACGTCGACGTGGCCATCATCGGCTCGGGTTTTACCGGTCTCTCCTGCGCCATCTTTCTTGCTCAGGAACACGGCATCAAGGCCACCGTGCTGGAAGCGAACCGGGTCAGCTGGGGCTGCAGCACGCGCAACGGCGGCCAGGCGCAATGCACGACGGGCCGCCTGAAGCGCTCGCAGTGGATCGCCCGTTACGGCATGGACACGGCCCTGAAACTGCACACGGAAGTGTGCGACGCCATGGAAACCTTCAAGAAGATCACGGCCGACATCGATTGCGACCCGCAGCCGGGCGGCCACCTGTACATCGCCCACAAGGCGAAAGCCATGCCCGCGCTGGAAAAAGAAGCAAAGGTCATGCGCGAGATCTTCAAGTACGACGCGCGCATCCTCGACGCCGACACCGTCAAGCGCGAATTCGTCGACGACAAGGAAGCGGCGGGCGCCCTGCACGAGCCGGAAGGCATCGGCATCCACGCGGGCAAGCTGGCCTTCGGCTACCTGCGCAAGGCGCGCGCGCTGGGCGCCAAAGTGCATCCATCGAGCCCCGTGATGGGCTGGGAAACGCGCAACGGCGTGCATTACCTGCAAACGCCGGGTGGCGTGGTGCGTGCCCGTTCCGTGGCCGTGGCCACGGGCGGCTACACCTCGCCCCACCTGCATCCGCAGGTGAAAAACCGGCTGCTGCCGATTTTGTCGAATTCCATCGTCACGCGCCCGTTGACCCCGGCGGAAATCGAGGCGTGCAATTTCCGCACCCACCAGGTGATCACGGATACGCGCATCTTGCGCCACTACTACCGCTTGATGCCGGACAACCGCGTGCAGATCGGCAGCCGCAGCGCCATCACGGGCGCCGACGCGCCGGACGACAGATATAAACAGTTTTTGATCAACGATCTGCACCGCAAGTTCCCCGCGCTGACCGGTATTCCCATCGATTATTCGTGGTGGGGCTGGGTCGACGTCAGCCACGACATGATGCCGCGCATCGTGCAGCCGGACCCGAAGCAATCGATCTTCTATTCGCTCGGCTACGGCGGCAACGGCGTCATGTATTCGGCGCAGGCGGGCCGGCGCATGGCCGAGCGCATCGCGGGCAAGGCCAGCGACACGGGCTTGCCGATCTTTAATTCGAAATTGCCGTATCCCAACATGATGGAACTGGTCGAGTCGCAAGCGTTCGCCCCGTTCCGCCGCCTGGGCCAGCGCTTCCTGTACCGCTGGTATCACTTGAAGGATGAAGTTTTTTAAATAGTAATAGCAGTAGCCGTACTAAGCCGCCGCATGGTTGACAAAGAGCAAACAGCGGCGCCTCCCGAAAGGGATGAGATTGCCCGAACGTTCACACATAACAATAACTTGGAGTGAGACATGAACACCTACACGAGCAAAACCCCGAGCAAAACCCCGAGCAAAACCCCGAGCAAAACGGTTTTTTCAACGCTGCGCCGCGCCGTCCTCGGCACCCTGGTGCTGGGCGTGGCGGTCGCTTCAAGCGGCACGGCCTTCGCGCAAGGCAAGGAAGTGACGATTGCCTACCAGGAAATCAACGGCCCGTTCCTGGTGGCGATCGCCAGCGGCGAAGTGGAAAAAACCACCGGCTATAAAATCAACTGGCGCAAGTTCGACTCGGGCGCCAAGGTGGCCACGGGCATGGCATCGGGCGACGTGCAGATCGGCGTCATCGGTTCCAGCCCATTGACGGCGGCCGTCAGCCGCGGCGTCGACCTGCAGCTGTTCTGGATCATCGACGACATCAATGAAGCGGAAGCGATGGTGGCCCGCAACGGCGCCGGCATCACCAAACCGGCCGACTTGCGCGGCAAGAAGATCGCCGTGCCATTTGTTTCCACCACGCACTTCCACACCATGTTCGCGCTGGAAACGTGGGGCATCAAGCCCACGGAAGTGAAGTTGCTCAACATGCAGCCGAACCAGATCGCCGCCGCCTGGGAACGGGGCGACATCGATGCCGCCTTCGTGTGGGATCCGGCCTTGAGCAAACTCAAGCAAAACGGCAAGGTGCTCGTCACTTCCGGCGAACTGAGCAAGAAGGGCAAGGCCACGTTTGACGGCATGGCCGTCGAGCGCGCCTGGGGCGAAGCGAACGCGGACTTCATGGCCAAGTTCGTCAAGGTGATGGCCGCTGCCGACGCCGACTACCGCGCCAATCCGAAGGCGTGGACCATCGATTCGCCGCAAGTGAAAGCCAACGTCAAGCATTCGGGCGCGGCTGCCAAGGACGTGGCCGCTTCCGTGGCCCTGTACGCCTATCCATCCTTGCAGGAACAGGCTTCGCCGGCCTGGCTCGGTGGCGGCGCAAAGGGCGGCGTGGCGCAAGCCTTGCTGGCCACGGCGCAATTTTTGAAGGGCGAAGGCAAGATCGATACGCTGGCCCCTGACTACGCCAAATATGTGACACCCAGGTATGCACAGGCCGCCGGCCTGCTGAAGTAAACGTTGTGCGATGGCGCGCCTGCGGGCGCGCTGACTGAACAGAGTGCGTTGAACAGAACTGTGGGGACACGATGGAAAATCTGTACGTCAAGGATGTCAGCGTGATTTATCCGGGCAAGACGGCCGGTGAACGCGTACATGCCTTAAATAATATCAATCTCACCATTAATAGCGGCGACTTCGTCGTCGCGCTCGGTGCTTCCGGTTGTGGCAAGACAACCTTGCTGAGCCTGATGGCGGGCTTTATCGCCCCGTCCAAGGGTGAAATCATGCTCGGGGACAATAAAGTGGAAGGGCCGGGCGCCGACCGTGGCGTTGTGTTCCAGAAACATGCCTTGCTGCCGTGGCTGAACGTCATGGAAAACGTGGAATTCGGCCTGAAGCTGCAAGGCGTGCCGAAAGCCGTGCGGCGCGAACAGGCGGCGAAAAACCTGGCGCTGGTCGGCTTGAAGGACTTTCACGACAATATGATCTACCAGTTGTCTGGCGGCATGCAGCAAAGGGTGGGCATCGCCCGCGCCCTGACCAGCAATCCCGCCATGCTGCTGATGGATGAACCGATGGCGGCGCTCGACGCGCTGACGCGCGAAACCATCCAGGAATTGCTGCTCGATATCTGGGCCAAGTCCAGCACCATGTTCTTCTTCATTACCCACAGCGTCGACGAGGCGCTGTTCCTGGCGAACCGGCTGATCGTCATGTCGCCCCGTCCGGGCCGCATCACGCACACGTATGAACTCGATTTCAACAAGCGCTTCCTCGAATGCCGCGATGCGCGCGCCGTGAAATCGAGCCCGGACTTCATCAAGATGCGCGAAACAGTGCTCAACATCATTTATGGCGACGAGCGCGCCGTCAATAAAGAGCTGGAGGTGTCCCATGCATAGCCCATCCGCCGTGGGATTTCCTCCCACCAACGCCAAGCGCGCCGGCTTTTTTGGCCGCCTGTTCGCTCCCCGCTGCGCCATGCCCGGCGAAGCGTTCGGCGCGCCGGGGCAGGGCAATTCCAGCCGCATCGCCACCGTCACCGTCATCGCCGTGCTGCTGCTGTGGTTTGGCGTGACGGCCAGCGGCATGGTGAAACCCTTGTTTTTACCTTCGCCGCAAGCCGTGTATGAAAAATTCATCATGGCAGCCACCACCGGGTTCGGCGGCGCCACCCTGTGGGAACACACGGTCGCCAGTCTGGTGCGCGTGTTCGGCGCCTTCGGTCTGGCTTGCCTGTTTGCCATCCCCATCGGCGTGATGATGGGCGTGAACCGCGTGGCACGCGGCATCTTCGACCCCTTGATCGAGTTCTACCGCCCGCTGCCGCCCCTCGCTTACTTGCCACTGGTCATCATCTGGTTCGGCATCGGCGAGTTTTCGAAGGTCTACCTGATCTTCCTGGCCATCTTCGCGCCGATGGCCATCGCGGCCCGCGCCGGCGTCAGCTCCGTGTCGCTGGAGCAAATCCACGCCGCGTACTCGATGGGCGCCACCCGCTTCCAGGTCATCGTGCACGTAATTTTGCGCGCGGCGATTCCGGAAATCCTCACCGGCATGCGCATCGGCATCGGCGTGGGCTGGACCACCCTGGTGGCGGGCGAGATGGTGGCGGCCACGCGCGGCCTCGGCTACATGGTGCTCAGTGCTTCCGAGTTCCTCGCCAGCGATGTGGTGATCATGGGCATCATCGTGATCGGCTTCTTCGCTTTCCTGTTTGATTTGATGATGCGCTACCTCGAACGTACCCTCGTGCCATGGAAGGGCAAGGTGTAAGACGTTCCCGGGAGTGGCGCGCACGCCACAAGTGTTGCCGCCGCTCCCTTTTTTTAATCCGCAATAAGCCGTACTTACCCTCCAGCGCGCTTGCCCCTTGGGCGCCGCGCCGGGCCGCTGCATTTCCAGATTGACTTATGGAATGCGGCCAACCAGACTGATTCACACGATGTATCGATGCTGCTTGACGGTGTTGCCTAAATAAAACAAAGCCGCGCGGCAAGAGCAAGCCGCAGCAGGCAGGGCGCACCGGGCTTCAGAGATTTTCAGGAGACAAAACATGATTAGCGAATCGCATAACAGTACCGGCTTGCAGCACTCGCTGAAGCAACGCCACATGAGCATGATCGCCATCGGCGGCGTGATCGGCGCCGGCCTTTTCGTTGGCAGCGGCGTCATCGCCAAGGCTGCCGGCCCGGCCGCCATCCTTTCCTTCTTGCTCACGGGCGGCCTGGTCGTCCTGATCATGCGCATGCTGGGCGAGCTGGCTTCGTCCCTGCCCGTGGTCGGCTCCTTTTACGAATATGCGCGCCTGGCCTTCGACGACAAGCCGAAAGTGTCGAAATTCCTCGGCTTCATGAGCGGCTGGATGTACTGGTATTTCTGGGTCGTCGTCGTGGCCCTGGAAGCCATCGCCGGCGCCAAGCTGGTCAACTTCTGGCTGCCCGACGTGCCATCGTGGTCCATCAGTCTGGTCTTGCTCGTGTCGATGACGGTGCTGAACCTGTTCTCGGTGAAAGCGTTCGGCGAATTCGAGTTCTGGTTCGCTTCGATCAAGGTGGTCGCCATCATCGTCTTCCTGTTCGTCGGCGCCCTGTTCCTCACGGGCAGCTTGCCCAACAGCATCCCAAGCCTGGGCTTTTTGACCAGCCATGGCGGCTTCATGCCGCACGGCTGGGGCCCCGTACTGAGCGGCGCCGTGGCCGCCACGGCCTTTTATTCGGGCGCCGAAATCGTCACCATCGCCGCCGCCGAAACGTCGGACCCGGCCAAGGCCATCGCCCGCGCCACCAATTCCGTCGTCACCCGCGTGCTGATGTTTTATGTCGGTTCCATGTTTGTCGTCGTCTGCATCGTGCCCTGGGATTCGCCGGCCATCGCCACGCCCTTCGTCAGCGCCCTGACCGTCATGAATATCCCGTACGCGGCCCACATCATGAACGCCATCATTTTGACGGCCGTGCTGTCGGCGCTGAATTCCAGCCTGTACGCCTCGTCGCGCATGATCTTTGCGCTGACGCGCCGCGGCGATGCCCCCACGGGCCTGGTCAAGCTGAGTAAGAACGGCGTGCCGATTCGCGCCATTTTGTTCAGCACCTTGTTCGCCTACTTTGCCATTGCCGTCTCGTATGTGTCGGCCGACCTGGTCTTCCCCTTCATCGTCAATTCCTACGGCATTCTGATCCTGTTCGTGTACCTGCTTATTGCGATATCTCAATTGCGCCTGCGCCGCCGCCTGGAACGCGAATGCCCGGAACGCATCAAGGTACGCATGTGGCTTTTCCCCTATCTTACGTATTTCACCATCATCGCCATGCTGGTGATCCTGGGGGCCATGAGCGTGTCGTCCGATACGGAGCAGCGCGTGTCGTTCTGGTTCGGCTTGTTGAGCGTGGTCATCATGAGCGTCATGTACTACATCAAGAAGCTGGTCAACGATGACCGCAACGGCGGTGCCTCCGCCGATACCAAAGTGGAGCTCAAACATGTCTGATACGACTTTGTTGCCCGCCAGCCGGCGCCGCTTCCTGCGCACGACGGCCGCCCTGGGCGCCGCCGCCGTGGCGGGACCTGGGTCAGCCACGGCTGCCTCTGTCACCTTGCCGTTTGAAAACGGCGAGCGCGAACTGGTGGCCTTTCCGCAAAAGCGCCCGCTGATCCTGCTGACCAGCCGCCCGCCCCAGCTGGAAACGCCGTTCAGCGTGTTCAACGAGGGGGCCATCACGCCCAACGACGCGTTCTTCGTGCGCTATCACTGGAGTGGCTTGCCCACCAGCATAGACGGCGGCAGCTACCGCTTGCGCATCGGCGGCCTCGTCAAGACGCCGCTGGAGCTGTCGCTGGCGGAACTGAAACAGCTGGCCGACCCCGTCGACGTGGTGGCCGTGACGCAATGTTCGGGCAACAGCCGCGGCTTCTTCGCTCCGCGCGCGAATGGCGGGCAGCTGGGCAATGGCGCCATGGGCAATGCCCGCTGGACGGGCGTCCCCCTGAAAACCGTGCTGGAAAAGGCCGGCATCGCGGCCAGTGCCGTGCAGGTGGCTTTCAATGGCCTGGAAACGCCGCCCGTGGGCGACGGCCCCGACTTCCAGAAAGCCTTGTCCGTCGAGCACATCATGGCTGGCGACGTGCTGCTGGCCTGGGCCATGAATGGCGAGGACATTCCTTTCCTCAACGGCTATCCGCTGCGCCTGATCGTGCCGGGCTACTATGGCACTTACTGGGTCAAGCACCTGAGCGACATCACGGTGCTGGACAAGCCGTTCGACGGCTTCTGGATGAGCACGGGCTACCGCATCCCCGACAACGGTTCCGGCTTCATCGAGCCGGGCACGCCCGTGGGCAAGACGACGCCGATCAGCCGCCTCAACGTGCGCTCCTTCATTACCAGCGTGCAAGATGGCGCGCGAGTGAAGGCGGGGCACGACCTGGCCTTGCGCGGCATCGCCTTCGATGGCGGGCAGGGCATCAGCGAGGTGACGGTATCGGCAGACGGCGGCCAGACGTGGCAGGAAGCAACGCTGGGCAAGGACCTGGGCCGCTTCTCGTTCCGCGAGTGGACGATGGTCATGAAGGCGCCGCGCAAGGGCAAGCACGTGCTGATGGTGCGCGCCGTCAACCGCATCGGCCAGAGCCAGCCCATGAAAGCCCTGTGGAATCCCATGGGTTATATGCGCAATGTGGTGGAAACTACGCGCATTCAGGCAGTCTGAGGAGAATCATATGAAGATAATACTTGCCGCGCTGGCACTGTCGGCGGCGGGCGGCGCGTGCGCGCTGGACATCCACTTGCCGCCGGAAACGGCGGCCTATAAACCCAGCGAATTGCCCGGCTACCAGCTGGTGCAGCGCAACTGCATGACGTGCCACGCGGCCCAGTACGCGTCGAGCCAGCCGCCCGCCTCGCCGCGCGCCTACTGGGAAGCGACCGTCAAGAAGATGAAGAAGCCGTTCGGCGCCCAGTTTGACGACGCGGACATGCCGGCCATGGTCGACTACCTGGTGAAAACCTATGGAGCGGAGCGGGGCGCCGCAGCGCCCGCCGCCGCAACGAAGCCCGCCGTAGCGGCTGTCCCGGCCGCTGGCGGCAAGGATGTGAAAACCTTGCTGGCGGCAAATGGCTGCATGGCTTGTCACGCCCTCGACCAGAAAGTGGTCGGCCCCGGCTTTGCCGAGGTGGCCGCCCGCTACAAGGGCAAGGACGGCGTTGCCGCCGTGGCGGCGAATATCCGCAGCGGCGGCGCCGGCAAATGGGGGCCCGTGCCCATGCCGCCGTTCAGCCAGCTCAGTGTAGCCGATGCGGCGGCCCTGGCGAAATACGTGCTGTCCAGGTAGCGCCTGGCCAGCGCGGCACGCCAGCGCACTTCACCTCTCTTCCTCCGCGCAGCCGGTAGGTCGGTCTTGTGTCCGACATGCCGGCTGGCTGTCACGCCTGTATTTTTCAAGCATTCCATGGCGGGAATTAATTCATTAATAACTCATTTTTACAAGAATGTTACACGCTCTTGTGGGGCAAGAAATTGCTTCATGGAAAGAGAATCGGTGTATGCAAAACAATAACATTGTTTTATCTTGCGACAATATCAATAAGTCGTCATTGGAATAACTATTTGTGCTGCGAAAAGTAGCATGTCGATAGTCATGTTGCGGAAGATTTGTTGCATGAAGACAACGAATTTCTTGGTGGAAAGGTGCATTTTCCCGCGACTTTGAGGATTTTTCCGATGTTCGTGTTTGGGCTGCACCAATGTAGTGAATCAGTCCCCCAGGCAAGTATTTTCTCTTCTCATGGCGCGCTAAAATGGATCAATGTTGCTGTTGAGAATTTTATTCTCCTGTTGCTATTTTATTTAACATTGGTAGCAAAAGAATATCTTTCTTCACGCTCTTGTATTCCCCGCCAGTGCCGCCGGAAACGGCGTGCCTGGCGCGGGCGCGCCGCCTGAAAGGATGACCTTGAATACCAAATTACTTCCACTGACCTTGCTGGCGCTGATCCAGACCGCCTGGGCCGTCGATCCCCCGAATGCCGGCAGCCAGCTGCAGCAGATTCCCACCGCGCCACAGTTGCCGAAAGTGCCGCCAGCCATCCGCGTGCAGCAGGGCAACGTGCCGGCCACCACGGTGGGCGATACCACGCGCATCAGCGTGCAGCGCCTGCGTATCGCGGCGCCGCCCGTGTTTGCCGAGAGCGAACTGGTCGCTGCCACGGGTTTTGTCCCCGGCAGCGAGCTGACCCTGGGCGAGCTGCGCGCCATGGCGTCCAAAATTGCCAGCTATTATCAGAACCGCGGTTATTTCCTGGCGCAGGCGTATCTGCCCGCGCAAGACATCCACGATGGCGTCGTCGCCATCGACGTGCTGCCGGGCCGGTATGGCCAGGTGCAGCTGCGCAACCAGAGCAATCTGTCCGACGGCCTGGCCGGCACGCTGCTGGCCGGCCTGGATGGGCAGGTGATTTCCACGCCGCCGCTGGAGCGGCGCTTGCTGCTGCTGTCGGACTTGCCGGGCGTGCAGGTCAGCTCGACCCTGGCGCCGGGGGCGTCTCTGGGGGCGTCCGACCTGATCGTCGACGTGCAGCCCGGCGCGCGCTTCAACGGCAGCATCGACCTGGACAACCAGGGCAACCGCTACACGGGCCGCAACCGCATCGGCGCCACCCTGAACATCAATGAACTGGCCGGCATCGGCGACGTGGCCACCGTGCGCGCCTTCACGTCGGCCGACGGCCTGAACTATGGCCGCCTGGCCTATCAGGGACAGGCGGGCTTGCTGCGCCTGGGCGGCGCCTACACGTACATGGATTACAAGCTGGGCAAGGAATTTGCCGTGCTCGACGCCAAGGGCACGGCCAAGATCGCCAGCGCCTACGGCAGTTATCCGCTGATCCGTTCGCGCAGCAACAATCTGTATGCGCAGGTCAGCTATGACGACAAGACCTTCCAGGACCGGACGGAATCGACGGGCAGCGTCAACGACAAGACGGCCAGGGTGTGGATGCTGAACCTGAATGGCGACGGCAAGGACGGCTGGGGCGGCGGTGGCGTCAGCACCTATTCCGTCACGTACACCACGGGCAAGATCGATATCGGGACGCTCGATGCCTTGCTGCTCGACCGCGCGACGGCCAACAGCAACGGCCACTTCAACAAGCTCAGCTTCAACGCGGCGCGCGTGCAAAGCCTGGGCGGCGAGACGAGCTTGTTCGGCACCATCAGTGGCCAGGCAGCATCGAAAAACCTCGATGTCTCGGAAAAGATGGGCATCGGCGGCGTGGGCGGCGTGCGCGCCTATCCGGGCGGCGAGGCGTATGGCGACCAGGGCTACGTGCTGAATCTGGAATTGCGCCAGAACGTGACGGCGTTCACGGCCTTTCCTGGCCAGCTGCAGGTGCTGGCCTTTGCCGATACGGGCACCGTCAAGCTGAACCATGAGGCCTGGAGCGCTGGCGACAACCGCCGCACCCTGAGCGGCGCCGGCGTGGGCGTGACGTGGACGGGCGCCAATGCGCTCGTGCTGAAGGCGTATTACGCGCACAAGCTGGGCAATGCCAAGGCGACCTCGGCACCCGATGCGGCAGGCCGTTTCTGGCTGCAAGCCGTCAAATACTTCTAATTAAGACAAGTTAATACAATCAGGACACTGCCATGAACCGCATCTACCGCTCCATCTGGAACCAGGCCACCGGCGCCTACGCCGCCGTTTCCGAAAACGTCAAATCCGCCGGCAAGCGCTCGATGCCCGGCAGCAGCGGTGGCGGGGCGCATTTTGCCTTGACCGGCATGGCGGCGGCCCTGATGCTCGGCTATGGCTCGCTGGCCCTGGCGGGGCCGGCGGGCGGCACGGTGGTGGCGGGGCAGGCAACGATCAACGGCGCGCCGGGCGCGACGGTGATCCGGCAGGGCAGCCAGAATGCCGTGATCAACTGGGCCAGTTTTAATATCGGCAAGGGCGAGTCGGTGCAGTTCCAGCAGCCCAACAGCAATGCGGTGGCCCTGAACCGCGTGCTGGGCAGCGACGGCACGACCATCCTGGGCAACTTGTCGGCCAATGGCAAGGTGTTCATCGTCAACCCGAACGGCGTGCTGTTCGGCCGGGGCGCGTCCGTGAACACGGCGGGCCTGGTGGCGTCCACGCTGGATATTTCCAATGCCGACTTCATGGCCGGCAATTACAAATTTAGCGGCAACGGTAGCGGCAAGGTACTGAACCAGGGTTCGATCAGCGCGCCGGGCGGCTATGTGGCCTTGCTGGGCGCCAACGTCTCGAACGAAGGCACGATCCAGGCGCGCCTGGGTTCGGTGGCCCTGGCGGCGGGCCGCGCCATCACGCTCGATGTGGCCGGCGACGGCTTGCTGAACGTGGCGGTGGACCAGGGCGCCGTGGGCGCGCTGGTCAACAATGGCGGGATGATCAAGGCGGACGGCGGCAGCGTCGTGTTGACGGCGCAGGCGGCGGGCGACTTGCTGAAAACCGTGGTCAACAACACGGGCGTGATCGAGGCGCATACCATCGACACGCGCGGCGGCACGATCAAGTTGCTGGGTGACATGCAAAGCGGCACGGTGCACGCGGGCGGCACCCTGGACGCCAGCGCGCCCGCTGAAGGCAATGGCGGCTTCGTCGACACCTCGGCCGCGCACGTGAAGATCGACGATGCGCTGAAGGTGACGACGGCCTCAAGCAAGGGCCTGTCCGGCACCTGGCTGATCGACCCGACCGACTTCAATATCGCCGTCTCCGGCGGCGACATGACGGGCGCCTTCCTCAGCAACTCCTTGAAATCGGGCAACGTGCAGATCCAGAGCATCTCGGGCGGCAGCGGCACGCAGGGCAACATCAACGTCAATGACAACGTCAACTGGACGGCCAACAAGCTGACCCTGACGGCACAGAACAATATCAATATCAACAAGGCCATGCGCGGCGCGGGCACGGCCAGCCTGGCGCTGGAATATGGCCAGAGCGGGCTCGCCGCCGGCAATCTGTCCACGTACAACGTCAAGGCCGAAGTGGATTTGCCATCGGGGAATAACTTCAGCACCAAGCTGGGCAGTAACGGCAGCGTGACCGTGTATCAGGTGATCAACAGCCTGGGCGCCTTCAACAGCACGACCGGCAGCGACGTGCAAGGCATGCAGGGCAATTTGTCCGGCAACTATGTGCTGGGTAGCAATATCGACGCGCGCGGCACCTCCGGCTGGGACGGCGGCCAGGGCTTTGTGCCGATCGGCAGCGCCGGGACGCCGTTTACCGGCAAGTTTGACGGCCTGGGCCATGAACTGTATGGCTTGACCATCAACCGCCCCGAGACGCCGGCGGCGATGTTCGGCAATATTGGCGTGGCTGGCAGCGTGCGCAACCTAAGCTTGAGCAATGTCAATATTTCGGGTTCGCAGGCCGCGTACGGTGCCGCGTATACCGACATCGGCGCGCTGGCGGGCCGCAATAACGGCACCATCGAAAATGTGTCCAGCAGCGGCGCCGTGCATGGTTCCGGCTACATCAACATGGGCGCGCTGGTGGGCACCAATGCCGGCACGCTCAGCAACAGCCGCGCCGCCGGCACCGTTGTTGCCGGCGCGTATGGCGCCGCCGGCGGCCTGGTCGGCGTGAATGCGGCCGGCGGCTTGATCAAGGGCAGTTCCAGCGCCGTGGCCACCACCTCTACCAACTATTTCGCAGGCGGCCTGGCCGTATTCAACCGCGGCACGATCAGCGACAGCTACGCCACGGGCGCCATCAGCGTCGGCAGTGCTGGCGGCAGCTACGGCGGCGGCCTGGCAGCCATTAACACGGGTGGCGGCACGGTCACGAACAGCTATGCGACGGGCAATGTCACGGGAACTTCCGGCCTGGGTGGCTTGGTGGGGCGGATAGAAAGCGGCGCGGTAACGAATAGCTATGCCACTGGCAATGTGACCGGGACGAATAATCTCGGCGGCCTGGTCGGGGTGTCTGCTGGCCCGATAAGCAACAGCTATGCGACGGGCAACGTGACGGGCAACTCCACCGTGGGCGGCGTGGTGGGCTACAACATCGGTGTTGCCCTCACCAATACATATTATTCGGGCAAGCTCACGACGACCGGCATCAATAACGGCGCCATTGTCGGCGACCACAATGGTGGCTCCATCGTCAATGCCTATTTCAACAACATCCTGAATTCGGGGTTAAGCGCCGTTGGTGTGGTCAGCAATGGCGCAAGCACCGTGGCCCAGGGCTTGAGTGCGGCGCAGATGTTGCAAGGGAGTAATTTCACGGGATTCAATTTCACCAGTACGGCAGGTGCGACGGGCAACAACTGGGTCATCGTCAGCGGCGACGGTTCGATCAATGGCGCGGCCGCCGGCACGCGCCCGATGCTGGCGTCGGAGTGGTCGAATACCATCAATTCCACGCACCAGTTGCAATTGATGGCGATGAACAAGGCTGCCAGCTACACCTTGGGCAGCAGCTTCAGCGCGGCCGGCACGGCGGCGAATGGCAACGATGTGTGGGGCAGCACGGGCTTCATCCCCGTCGGCACGGCGGCTTCGGCCTTTACGGGCAGCCTGGACGGCACAGGCCATATCATTTCCAATTTGAATATCGCCAAGGCGGGCGTGAGCGATGTGGGCCTGTTCGGCGCCATCGGCAGCGGCGGGGCGGTGGCGAACGTGGGTCTGTCCGGCGGCAGCGTGGCGGGCGGCACCAATGTGGGCGCGCTGGCCGGCAGCAATGCGGGCACGATCAGCGGCAGCTTTGCCACCAGCGGCGTGACGAGCACCTCCACCGGCGGTGGTCTGGTGGGCAGTAATACGGGCACGGTGGTGGACAGCTATGCGAGCGGCACCGTGAGCGGCACCAGCACCGTTGGCGGCCTGGTCGGCAGCAATGGCGGCAGCATCGCCAACAGCTATGCGAATGGCGGCGTGAGCGGCACCAGCAATGTGGGCGGCCTGGTGGGCGCCAATGCGGGCAGCGTCACGGGCAGCTATTGGGACACGGTGGCCAGCGGCCAGGCGAATAGTATGGGCGGGACGGGCAAGACGACGGCGCAGCTGAAAAACCTGTCGAATTACACCGGCGCCGGCTGGGAGCTGGGGCAGATGTGGGTAGTCTACGACGGCCAGAGCGCGCCTTTCCTGCGCTCGTTCATGAAGCAGGTCGCCGTGCGCGTTTCCTACGACAGCAAGGTGTATGACGGCGTGGCCTACGCAGGCGGCAGCAATAGCGTCACGTATTCGAACACGGTGGCGGGCGCCAGCCTGCTGGGCACGCCCGTGTATGCGGGCAATGCCGCTGGCGCCGTGAATGCGGGCACGTATGGCGTGTCGGCCAGCGGCTTGTACTCGTCGGGCGGCCAGTCCGGCTACGCCATCAGCTATATCGATGGCGGCCTGGTGATCACGCCCAAGTCGGTCACCCTGAGCGGCGCGGCGGTGGGCGACAAGGTGTACGACGGCACCACCGTGGCCGCCATCAGCGGCACCCTGAACGGCGTGCTGGCGGGCGACCTGGCCAATGTCAGTTCGACCGTGAATGGCACGTACGCCAGCAAGAATGCGGGCAACGGCATCGCCGTGACGGTCAACGCTGCCCTGGGCGGCAGCGCCGGGGGCAACTATGCGCTGGCGCCCGTGAACGGCTTGACGGGCAATATCAGCAAGGCCACCATCAGCGGCGTGAGCGGCATTGTTGCTGGAAATAAAGTGTATGACGGCACTGCCACGGCCAGCCTGAACACGGCGGGCGCCACGTTTGCGGGCATGGTGGGCGGCGACAGCCTGAGCGTGTCGGGCGCCAGCGGCAGCTTTGGCGACAAGAACGCCGCGACCGGCAAGGCGGTCAGCATCAGCGGCATCGTGCTGGGCGGCACGGACGCTGGCAACTACAATTTGACCAATGCCACGGCCAGCAGCACCGCCGATATCAGCAAGGCCACCATCACCGGCGTGGCCGGTATCGTTGCTGGAAATAAAGTGTACGACGGCGGCGTGGCCGCCAGCCTGAACACGGCAGGGGCTTCGTTTACGGGCATGGTCGGTGGCGACAGCTTGACGGTCTCGGGCGCCAGCGGCAGCTTTACCGACAAGAACGCCAGCAATGGCAAGACAGTCAATATCAGCGGCATTACCCTGGGCGGCACGGATGCTGGCAATTATAATTTCACCAATACTTTGGCCAGCAGCACAGCCAACATCAGCAAGGCCACCATCAGCGGCGTGAGCGGTATTGTTGCTGGAAATAAAGTGTATGACGGCACTGCCACGGCTGGCCTGAACACGGCGGGCGCCACGTTTGCGGGCATGGTGGGCGGCGATACCCTGAACGTGTCGGCCGCCAGCGGCAGTTTCAGCGACAAGAATGCGGGCACAGGCAAGGCGGTCAGCATCAGCGGCATCGTGCTGGGCGGCACGGACGCGGGCAACTACAACCTGGCCAGCAGCACGGCCGGCAGCACAGCCGATATCACTGCCAAGGCGCTGACGCTGACGGGCTTGAGCGGCAACAATAAGGTCTACGACGGCACGGCCGATGCAAACCTGACCGGCGGCACCTTGAATGGCCTGGTCAATGCGGAAACCCTGGGCTTTGCTGTGCAGGGCGCCAGCTACAGCGACAAGAATGCTGGCACGGGCAAGACCATTACGATCGGCGGCGTGACCCTCAGCGATGGCAGCGGCCTGGCAGGCAACTACACGCTGAGCGCGCCTGGCGGCTTGACGGGCGATATTGCGAAAGCAACGATTACCGGCATTACTGGCTTGAGCGCCGAGGACAAGGTCTATAACGGCAACCTCAGCGCCAGCCTCAGTGCCGGCTTGGCTGTGATCAATGGCAAGATTGCCGGTGACGACGTGCAATTGTCCAGTGCGAACGGCGCCTTTACGGATAAAAACGTTGGGACCAACAAGGCCGTCAATATCAGCAATATCACCTTGTCCGGCAGCGACCTGGGAAATTATAATTTTAGCAATAATGCGGCCACTGCCACGGCGAATATCACGCCCAAGGCCGTCACGCTTTCCGGTGTGACAGCCGACAATAAAGTCTATGATGGCACGACGGCGGCAGTCTTGTCGGGCGGTACCTTGAGCGGCATGGTCGCGGGTGAAACGCTGAGCTTCAGCGGCGGCGTGGGCAGTTTCAGCGACAAGAACGCCGGCACGGGCAAGGTGGTCGCGATCAGCGGCACGATCTTGCAGGATGGCACTGGCCTGGCCAGCAACTACACTTTCACCAGTCCGGGCAACGTGCATGCCGACATCAGCAAGGCCAGCATCAGCGGCGTGTCGAACGTGGGCGTCAACAACAAGACCTATGATGGCCAGAAAACGGCCACCTTGAATGGCACGGCGACCTTCACCGGCATCTTCGGCGACGACAGCCTGACGGTGGCGGGCAATGGCGAATTCAGCGACAAGAATGCGGGCACGGGCAAGACCGTCAATGTCAGCGGCATCACCCTGGGTGGCGCGGACGCGGGCAACTACATGCTGGGCAGCACGACATCGAGCGGCGTGGCCGATATCGCCAAGGCCAGCATCGGCAGCGTGTCGAACGTGGGCGTCAACAACAAGACTTACGATGCCTCAGCCACGGCCACGCTCAACGGCGCGGCGACCTTCAATGGCATGGTCAATGGCGACAGCCTGACGGTAGCGGGCAATGGCGCCTTCAGCGACAAGAACGCGGGCACGGGCAAAACGGTGAACGTCAGCAACATCACCCTGGGCGGCGCGGATGCGGGCAACTACCTCCTGGGCAGCACGACGTCCAGCGGCGTGGCCGATATCGCCAAGGCCAGCATCAGCGGCGTGTCGAACGTGGGCGTCAACAACAAGACCTATGATGGCCAGAAAACGGCCACCTTGAATGGCACGGCGACCTTCACCGGCATCTTCGGCGACGACAGCCTGACGGTGGCGGGCAATGGCGAATTCAGCGACAAGAATGCGGGCACGGGCAAAACGGTGAACGTCAGCAACATTACCCTGGCTGGCGCGGATGCGGGCAACTACATGCTGGGCAGCACGACGTCCAGCGGCGTGGCCGATATCGCCAAGGCCAGCATCGGCAGCGTGTCGAACGTGGGCGTCAGCAACAAGACCTATGATGGCTTGAGAACCGCCACCTTGAATGGCACGGCGACCTTCGATGGCATTATTGGCAACGACAGCTTGAGTGTCGCAGGCTCTGCTTTGTTCAGCGACAAGAATGCTGGCACGGCCAAGGTTGTGATGGTTAGCGGCATCACGCTGGCTGGTGCGGATGCTGGCAACTATATCCTGGGCAGTAATGTATCCAGCGGCACGGCCGATATCACGCCCAAAGCCCTGACGGTGACGGGCCAGGTGGCCGGCAACAAGGTCTACGACGGCAATGCGGTGGCGCAGCTGAGCGGCGGCAGCTTGGCCGGCCTGGTGGGCGATGAAACCCTGGCCATCGGCGGCCAGACGGCGGTCTTCAGCGACAAGAATGCGGGCAATGCGAAAGCCGTGACGGTCAGCGGCACCACCTTGCTCGACGGCACTGGTTCGGCCAGCAACTATACGGTGGCCAATCCGACCGGCTTGACGGCCAGCATCACGCCGAAAGCCCTGGCGGTGACGGGCCAGGTGGCGGGCAACAAGGTCTACGATGGCAATGCGGTGGCGCAACTGATCGGCGGCAGCCTGGCCGGCCTGGTGGGCGATGAAACCCTGGCCATCGGCGGCCAGACGGCGGCCTTCAGCGACAAGAATGCGGGCAATGCGAAAGCCGTGACCGTCAGCGGCACCACCTTGCTCGACGGCACTGGTTCGGCCA
>NZ_JBWKYD010000039.1:38468-42762 GCF_059423585.1 Janthinobacterium sp. GW460-12-1-14-LB5
ACCTTGCTCGACGGCACTGGTTCGGCCAGCAACTACACGGTGGCCAATCCGACCGGCTTGACGGCCAGCATCACGCCAGCGTCCATCAGCGCCATTGCCGGTATCGTGGCCGCGAACAAAGTGTACGACGGTGGCACGGCGGCCAGCCTGAACCTGGCTGGCGCCACCTTCAATGGCCTGGTGGCTGGCGACGCCTTGAGCCTGGCTGGCGGCCCCGTGCTTGGCGCGTTCAGCGACAAGAATGCGGCAAGGAGCAAGACCGTAACCATCAGCGGCCTGGCCCTGGGTGGCGCCGATGCGGCGAACTACGTGCTGGCCAGCAGGCTGGCCAGCACCACGGCAGATATCACGCCAGCGGCACTGACGGTCAGCGCCAGCGGCGTCAACAAGGTATATGACGCCACCACGAATGCCGCCGTTTCCTTGCGCGACAATCGTCTCGGCAATGATCAGCTGAGCATTGCCAGCGATGGCGCCAGCTTCAGCGACAAGAATGCGGGCGCGGGCAAGACGGTGACGGTGGCCGGCATACGCCTGAGCGGCGCGGATGCGGGCAATTACGTGGTCAACAGCAGCGCCAGCACGACGGCCACGATCTCGCAGGCGGCGCTGACGGTGAAAGTCGATAACGCTGAAAAAGACCAGGGACGCGCCAATCCCGACTTCCGCGCCAGCTACAGCGGCTTGCTCGGTGGCGATACGCTGGCGGCTGAAGTGAG
Organism: Janthinobacterium sp. GW460-12-1-14-LB5; assembly: GCF_059423585.1. Lineage (NCBI taxonomy): Bacteria > Pseudomonadati > Pseudomonadota > Betaproteobacteria > Burkholderiales > Oxalobacteraceae > Janthinobacterium > Janthinobacterium sp. GW460-12-1-14-LB5. The sequence continues at coordinate 39,188 of NZ_JBWKYD010000039.1, forward strand.
CGGCAACCTGGCGTTCAGCACGCCGGCGGCGACGACTTCCGCAGCTGGCAATTATCTGGTATCGGCATCGGGCCAGGCGTCGAACAACTACGCCCTGAACTATGTGGATGGCGTGCTGACAGTCAAGCCGACGGAAGCGCTGCAAAGCGCAGTGGCGAACGTGATCGCCGCCGTCGCCGTGGCCCCGTCGCAGGGCAATATGGTGCAGGCCGACATGATCGTCAGTGGCGAGACGGCGCCAGGCAAGCCTGCCGCCGCGCAGGAGGCGCCGCGCGAGGCAGAGACGGGGAGCGCCGGCAGCGCGCCGGCCGTGCAGTTGGCCGGCAATGTCGTCGGCAATGTCTTGCCAGGCCTGCGCCTGAGCGTGATCGATAGCGGCCTGCGCCTGCCGGCCGAAGCTGGCGGCAACACGCGCCAGGATAGCCAGTAAAGCAAGCGGCCCTGCCGCATGGTGGCGCCGGAGTGCCGCTTCGTGTTTCGAGGCGGCATTTTTTTTACCGGTGCATCGTTGCCGCGCTCTTATAATGGCGGCACCATCCTTGATTTCCGTCAGAAGAGCAGCGCTGAACAGAAAGTACAATCGCATGACATCCAATTTCATCGGCGTGGCCGGCTTGCCACGCGCCGGTTCCACCTTGCTGTGCCAGCTGCTGGCGCAGCATCCCGACTTGCATTGCGAAGGCAATAGCTCGCCCCTGTGCAACGCCTTGCTGGGCATGCGGCGCATGGTCAGCGACGACGCGTTTTTCCTGTCGCAGCTCGACAGCACCTTCGATGCCAGTTATGGCCACTTGAAAACGGCCATGCAGGGTTTCCTGCGCGGCTGGTACCAGGATTGCGGCAAGCAGGGCGTGGTGGACAAGAACCGCGCCTGGCTGCATTGCGTGGAGCTGCTGCTGCAACTGGCGCCGGAAGCGAAAATCATCGTCTGCGTGCGCGAACTGGGCCAGGTTTACGGCTCCATCGAAGCGCAGCACCAGCGCACCATCCTGCTTGATTTTGTCGACCATCTGGCCGATTTCGACCGCCTGGGCCGGGCCGACATGCTGTTTGCCAAGGACCGCACCATCGGCGCACCCTTGAGTTCCCTGCATGCCGTGCTGGACCTGCCCGTCGAGGTGCAGCAGAAACTGTATTTCGTGCGTTTCGAAGACTTGATGGCGCGGCCGGTGGAATGCATGTCGCACCTGTATGCGTGGCTGGGCCTGGCACCTTTCCAGATCGGTCCAGCCGATCTTGCCGTGGGTATCCAGGAAAGCGACAGCCATTACCGCATGAAATACACGCACCGCCAGCAATCGGCCATCAGCGCGCCCAAGGCGCATGTGATACCGCCGCGTATCCAGGCGCAGATCGAAAGCGCGTATGGCTGGTTTTATGAGCTGTATTATCCACAACACCAGCGCGTGGCAACGCCATCCGTCTGAAAATACGTGCGGCAGTGCTGATACCACTTGCCGCACCGCTGCCGGCGCGGTATTGCTGGAGCCGGCCGCATATCTTTCCCGCTCATTCTTTGCCAACGGTGCCGTGGGCACCGGCGCTGATGCAACTGGTATTGTAAAAAACACCGTTGTATAAAACCACTTGACTACCAATTTAGGGCGTCGCATTCTCTGTGCAGAAAGCCGATGCTTCGCTGCGCTTTCTTTACGTACAACATAAAAAGCTACTTCGATAGTTTTCGTATAACGTTCAGGAGACAATGTGAAGACACGGCAAATCAGCCGGCTGGCCTCGCCCTTGATGGCAGGCCTGCTGGGCAGCGCGCTGCTCGCTTGCGGCGGCAATTCCACCACCGAACCCCCGTCGACCCTGCTGGCCGCCACCGCCGGCAGCGACAGTTGCGCTGCCTGGAGCGCGGCTGCCGTCTATACGGCGGACCAGTGCGCCGTCTACGACGGCAAGGTGTACCGGGCCAAATGGTGGGTGCAGGGCACGGCGCCGAACAACGACCAGTGGGGACCGTGGAGCCTCGATACCAGCACGCCGACGCCCACCCCGACGCCAACGCCCACTCCGACGCCAACACCGACACCGACGCCGACACCGACGCCAGGCGTGCCCACCAGGGCCCAGGCCGAAGCCAACGAGGCGGCGCTGACGAATAACGATTTTTTCCGCAAGGTCAAGGCCTCGATCCGCACCCTGGGCAATCCGGCCGTCGAAGCCGTCCAGCCTGGCCTGGCCGGCAACCCGCTCAACGTCAAGCGCGTCGAGCGCCTGTTGCCAGCGGCGAAGTGGGATTACTATTTTGCCGCGCGCGACGCCAGTTACACGTATCAACGTTTCCTGCAAGCCGTGGCCAAGTTCCCCGCCGTGTGCGACGACTACGGCGACGGGCGCAATGCGGACGCCATCTGCCGCCACAGCCTGGCCACCATGTTTGCCCACTTCGGGCAGGAAACGGGCGACCACAATGCCAGCAGCCCGCTGCCGCAATGGCGCCAGGGCTTGAAGTATTTGCGCGAGCTGGGCTGCGACGAGACGGGCACCGGCTGCGGCTACAACATCGAGTGCGCCGATCCCGTCTTCAACAAGGTATGGACGTGCGGCAAGAATGCCGACGGCAGCTTCAAGAAGTATTTTGGACGCGGCGCCAAACAGCTGTCCTACAACTACAACTATGGGCCGTTTTCCCAAGCCATGCATGACGGCGATCAATCCGTGCTGCTGAAAAATCCCGACCTCGTCGCCTCGACCTGGCTGAACCTGGCGTCGGCCACGTTCTTCTTTGTCTATCCGCAACCGCCGAAGCCATCGATGCTGCACGTGCTCGACGGCACGTGGGTGCCCAACGCGGCCGATACGGCAGCCGGTGCGGGCAATAACTTCGCCACCACCATCATGATCATTAATGCCGAATGCGGGCAGGGCACGGAAAAGCAGGCCGCGCAAAACCGTATCGATTACTACAAGCAATTTGCCGCCGACATGGGCTGGGATTATTCCGGCGAACAATTGTCCTGCGCCAACATGCAACGCTTCACCCCGGCCAGTTCCGCTGCCTACAACATCTACTGGGAAAAGAACTGGAGCGCCGGTGGCGAGAACCAATGCCAGCTGGTCAGCTATCAAACCCCGTACAGCGCCTTGCTGGCCGGGAACTACGTGAAATGCGTGGAAGCCAACTGGAATGTGAAGTTGCAGTAGCAGTCTATGCAGGAAAGCCGGCCAGGGATAACAGTTGACAAGAGCCCCTTCAGGGGCCTGCAACAGCTCTCGATGTACAACCATAACGGAGACAACAATCACATGAAATCGAATGCATTATTGATGGCCCTGCTCAGCGGCGTACTCGTCGCTTGCGGCGGCGGCCAGGAAGGCACGACCGCCACGCCGAACACCCTGCTGGCCGCCGTGGAAGCGTGCGCCGTATGGGATGCCGCTACCGTCTACACGGGCGGCCAGTGCGTGCTCTACCAGGGCGTCACCTACAAGGCCAAGTGGTGGACGCAGGGTAATGTCCCCAGCGCCACCGACACCTGGGGGCCATGGGCTGTGATCGATACGCCGACGCCGACCCCGACCCCGACGCCAACGCCGACCCCAACGCCGCCCCCAACGCCGCCCCC